>DATCEZ010000087.1:0-5586 GCA_036509775.1 Acidimicrobiales bacterium | reverse complement strand
CGCGAGATCCTCGAGCCGCTTGGCGTGAAGGTCGAGACAGCCGACGAGCGTTTCACCACCGTGGAGGCCGAACGCTCGATGCGCGCGGCGGGGCGGACCGGCAAGGCGGCCCGCCAGGTGGTCGACAGCGCAGCCGCCATGGTGCTGCTCCAAGCCTGGCTGGACAACGCGTGAGCGGCGCGGGCGGGCCCTTCGACGGGGACGACGCCGGGGGCACCGGGGGTGGCGACGAGGATCTGCCCTGGCCGCAGGCTGACCCCGAGCCGCCGACGCCACCGGAGGGCACTTCCTTTGTCGATGGCGGTGTCGTTGCCGCATCCGAACCCGAGGCCGCCTTCGAACCCGAATCCGATGAACCCGAGAGTCGCTCCAGCCGCCGGGCGGCCCATTCGGCCCGGGTGCGCCGCCGGCGCCGGATTCTGCTGGGCGTCGGCGGGACGCTCGTCGTCATCCTCCTGGCTTTTGTCCTCTGGTACGAGATCGAGTCCCACGCATTCGGCTCACCGGGGCCACAGGTCGTGGTCACGGTCCATCAGGGCGAGTCGACCAGTTCCGTCATCAGTGCGCTGAGCCAACAGGGCGTGATCGGCAGCTCGTTGGCCTTCCAGATTTCCGAAGTGGTGCATGGGACGCCGACCGTGCTCCCGGGCAGTTACGCGCTGCACCAGAACCTGTCTTTCTCCGACGTACGCCAGGTCCTGGCGGCCGGGCCGAACATCTACCCCGTCAACGTGCGTCCCGGGTTCACGCTCTCGGAGGTGGCGCAGGAGGTCGACAGCCTGCCCGGCCACAGTGCGGGCGGCTTCGCAAAGGTGGCCGCCAGCGGCGCCGTGCACTCGTCGGTCTCCCCGCCGGCGTCGGACGACCTCGAAGGCATGCTCGGCACCGGCATCTACAACATCCTCCCGGGTGAGAGCGACACGACGATTTTGACGGACATGGTGCAGCGCTTCGATCAGGACGCGCAGACCACCGGGCTCACCGTCGCCTCGGCCAACGCGCTGGGCATGACGCCGTACCAGGTGCTCACCGTGGCCTCCATTGTGGAGAAGGAGGGCTATATACCGGTGAACATGCCCGACACGGCGCGCGTCATCTACAACCGCTTGGCCCAGGGCACACCGCTGCAGATGGATTCGACCGTCCTGTACGCGCTGGGGCAGGACGGGGGACCGGTCACGGCGCAGGACCTCAAGATCCAGTCGCCGTACAACTCATACCTCCACACCGGCTTGACGCCGACACCCATCTGCATGCCGTCGGAGGACGCGCTCAAAGCGGCCGTGCAACCCCCGGCCGGCTCCTGGCTGTTCTTCGTGCTGGTCAAGAAGGACGGCACCATGGCCTTCTCCGACACCTACGCCGAGCAGCTGGCCAACGAGCAGCTGGCCAAGAGCCGTGGCCTCCCCTGAGCCCGGGGCGAGCCCGCTCATGACCATCGAAGGGGCGCGGGCCGAAGCCGGTCCCGACGTCAGCCTGGTCGGGGTCATCGGGAGCCCGATCGCCCATTCGCTGTCGCCCTTGCTGCACAACGCCGCCTTCGCCGCGCTCGGACTCGACACCACCTGGCATTCCCAGGCCTTCGAGGTGGCACCCGGCCAGGCCGCGTCGGCGCTCGCTGCCATGCGGCGGGCCGGTGTCAGCGGGCTCTCGGTCACAATGCCCCACAAGGCCGACGTGACCGGGCTGGTCGACGAGTGCACCGCGGTGGCGCGTCAGCTCGGCGCCGTCAACTGCATCGTCAATCGCAACGGGCAACTCCTCGGCGCGAACACCGACGGCGAGGGTTTCGTCGCCTCCCTCGAGCGAGGTGCAGGCTTCACGCCGGCCGGGCGGCGCTGCCTGGTGATCGGCGCTGGCGGGGCGGCGCGGGCCGTCGTGCTGGCCCTGGCCGCCGCCGGAGCCAGCCAGGTCGCCGTCCTGAACCGGACGCCCGAGCGGGCCACTGCGGCAGCCGCGCTGGCCGGCCCGGTGGGGTGGGTGGTGCCGGCCCAGGAAGGTGCCCGCGAGGACGCGGCGGGGTCCGCCGATCTGGTGGTCAACGCCACCCCCTTCGGGATGGCGGGCGCCTCTCCCGAGGCAGCCGAGCCCTGGCTCGTCGGGCCGGAGCTGCTGCATGCCGGGCAGGTGGCCGCCGATCTCGTCTACGTGCCCCGACCCACGCCCTGGCTGGCGGGAGCTGCCGCTGCCGGCGCCCTGCCTGTCGACGGGCTGGGCATGCTGGTCCACCAGGCGGCGGCCCAGCTGGTGCTCTGGACAGGGCGGGCGGCGCCGGTCGAGGCCATGTGGCACGCGGCGGAGACGCTCGATCCCCCTGGGTCCGTCACAGCATCGGAGAGCTGAAGCCCGCGACCGATCAGGCCGCTGGCGCTGTCGGTGGCTCCACCTCGGCCGGCCAGAGCCCGGCCTTGGCCAACGCCTCGAGTGTCGCTTCGCGCAGGGCTCGGGTCAGCGCGTCGCGCTGCGACGGGACGGTGAGTAACATCACCCGCATCGTCACGGTGGTCGAGTCGGCCGATTGCAACCCGACGACAGTTGGCGGTTCGGTGCAGTGGCCCGCGAAGGCGGGGCTTGTCGCCACGTCGTGCGCCGCGGCGGCGATGACGCTGCGCAGCCGTTCCATGTCGGCGGCGCTGGTGCCAGGCAGGGTGAAATCGACGATGGCACGGGCCCAGCCGCGCGAGAGATTGCCGACAAGCCGGATGTCGCCGTTGGGTATGACGAAGATGGTGCCGTCGACCCCGCGGAATCGGGTGAGGCGCATGGTGACTTCCTCCACGACGCCGGTCACGCCGCCGACCGTGACCGAGTCCCCCACGTTGAACTGATCCTCCATGGTCATGAGGATGCCCGAGAAGTAGTCGCGCACGATCTGTTGCGCGCCGAAGCCGAGCGTGGCTCCGATGATGGTGGCGCTGGCGAGCAACGGCGTGAGGTTGATGCCGAGCATGCCCAGCACGATGGCCCCCGCCACGACGAAGACGAAGAAGCGCCAGATGTTGGCGACGACGCCCGACATGGTGGCAACCCGCGCCCCGGCTCGCGTGGACCCGGAGCGGTTGGCCGCCTGGTTGGCCACGCGCTCGAGGACGCGGCGGATGACCCGGCTGCCGAGCCGGGCGATGATCAGGGCGATGAGGACGACGATGAGGATGCTGAGCGGCCGCACGACCAGGTCCGTGACAGTCGACGCCGTGTCCGGGCTGACGCCCGACTTGGTCAGGAGGTGGTACAGCCAGCCCCCGCCCTGATCGACCTGATTGCTGTTGCTCGATGCTCGCAGGGTGCCCACCAGGGCAGGGAGCGGCGCCAGGGAGGGAGAGGTCACGGCCGGTATTCTGTCCCCGAATCCGACTTATGACCACACTCGCCCGAACACACGTTGCCACCCGCCGCAACGTCCCCCCGCTCGACCTGATTCTGGTCACCGCCACCCTGCTGGTGTCGATCATCGGGGTGGTGATGGTCTACACAGCGACCCGCGGCTCCCTCTTGGCGAACGGCGAAGACCCCAAGACCTTCCTGAAGAAGCAGGGACTCTTCGTCGTGCTCGGGTTCATCACCATGGTGGTGGTCGCCCTGATCGATTACCGGCGGCTCGAGCCGATTGCCAACATCCTCTACTGGTTGATCGTGGTGGCCCTGCTGGGGGTGTTCGCGGTGGGCAGCAGCGCGCAGGGCGCGGCACGCTGGTTCAGCGTCGGTCCCTTGCAGTTACAGCCCTCGGAGTTCGCCGTGCTGGCGCTGATACTCGCGGTGGCGTCCTACTGCGCGCGCCGGGAAGAAGAAGGTCTGGCCTGGCGCGACGTCTTCCGGTTGCTGATCATGGCCGGCATTCCGATCGTCCTGGTCCTGCTCCAGCCCGACCTCGGGACGGCGATGATCATGGTGATCGTCCTGCTCGTCCTGCTGGCCGTCGCCGGCCTTCCGATCAGGATCCTCGTCATGCTGCTCGTGGGGACCGTGCTTCTGGCCGTGGTGGCGATCGAAGGCGGCTTGTTGCACCACTACCAGATCGCCCGGCTCACGACGTTCTTGAACCCCAACTCGCACAGTACGAACCCGTATGTGCAGGAGGTGATCTACAACGGCCAACAGTCGCTGAACGCCATCGGCTCGGGCGGCCTGCTCGGTTCGGGCATCGGGCACGGCACCGCGACGAACCTCGGTTATGTGCCCGAGCAGCAGACCGACTTCATCTTCACTGCCGTGGCCGAGCAGCTGGGCTTCGTCGGTGCCCTCGGGGTGCTGGCACTGCTGGGCGTCATCGCCTGGCGGGTGCTGCACGCCGCCGTGGTGGCCCGGGACACCTTCGGACGGCTGATCTGCAGCGGCCTCTTCGCCTTCATCGCCTTCAGCGTCTTCCAAAACGCCGGCATGACGATGGGGATCATGCCCATCACGGGCATCCCGCTCCCGTTCGTGAGCTACGGCGGAACGGCGGTGCTGGTGTTCTTCGGCGCCGTCGGCCTGGCGCTCAGCGTCGGTGCCCGGCGGAAGTTCCGGTGACTGACCTCCAGCCCCAGCCCGAATCTGAGGCTGAGCCCGAGCCCGAGCCCGAGCCCGAGGTGGTGGTGGGCCCGGAGATCGACTTGGAAGCGGCGATCGAAGCACCCCAGCCGGTCTTCCGCGTGATGGACGTCGAGGACGTGTCCCTCGATCTGCCCTCGCCCTACCCCGCGGTCACGCTGGTGGAGTCCGAACCCCCGATGCGGGCGCTGGTCTTCCCGGTTGGGCTCCCAGAGGGCACCGCGATGGCGCAGGCTCTGCGGCGCATGGACTCGCGCCGACCGATGACCCACGAGCTCTTCATGCAGGTGATGCAGCAGGCGCGCATCGACGTGATCGCCCTCCGCCTGGTCGGGCGGGACGAGGGCAACCTGCTGGCCGAACTCGACCTGATGACCCCGGGCGGCCGCGTGCGGGTCGACTGCCGGCCATCTGATGGCATCGTGCTGGCTTTGCGCATGCCGGTGCCGGCGCCGATCCTGGCCGACGAGCGCTTGCTCGACGAGGCAGGCGACGTCCTCCCGCTCACCGGCGACGCCTAAAACCCGCCAGAGCACCCCGCCTCGCAGCGCGGACCCGGATCTGATCTGATCGGGGCATGACTCTGATCAAGATCAACGCCATCACGGTGCCCGAGAACTCCGGTGACGAGCTCGCCCGCCGCTTCGCCGCCCGGGCCGGCGCCGTCGACAACCAGGAGGGTTTCGAGGGCTTCGAGCTCCTCCGTCCGACGGATGACCGTCTGCAATGGCTGGTGGTCACCCGCTGGCGCGACGAGGAGTCATTCCAGAAGTGGGTGTCGTCGCCCGCCTTCGCCCACGGTCACGCCGGCGCCGACCGGCCGTCGCCCCACGGCGGCCCGGTCTCGGTGTCGTCGGAGCTGTGGTCCTACGAGGTCGCCGGCGGCTCGGACGGCGGTTCGGAGGACTGACGCAGCTCTAGGTGGTTGGTGTCTTATGGGGGTGTTGCGCAGCACTGACGGCCATGGGGCGAGCGACTCCTCGATCGTGCCGGTGAAGCTTGGGTCGACTCGAAGACCTCGTCATCGAATCGAGGTTATGGACCACGTGCCGTGAG
>DATCEZ010000086.1:0-2931 GCA_036509775.1 Acidimicrobiales bacterium | reverse complement strand
CTATGGGCGGCCCGGTGAGCCTGCACGATTGTGCCATCACGCAACGGTCCATCGCCCTGCTGGACCTGCCTGTGACGTTCAGTCTCGACGCCGCCGCGGCCGGAGCATCGTTCCCGTACCGCTGGGAGGAGGGCTATCGATCTCGCGTCGGCCTGCTGCCGCGCGACGGCGATTCGACCGATGTGGTCTGGCACGACGTGGAGTCCTGTTACGTGTTCCACGCGATGAACGCTTTCGACGACCCTGACGGGGATGGCGTGGTGCTCGACGTGGTGCGCCACCCTTCCATGTTCCGCACGCACCTCAACGGACCCTCCGAAGGGTCGCCGACGTTGGAGCGCTGGCATCTCGACGGCCGTGGTGGCGTGGTGAAGGAGGAGCGGCTCGACGACCGAGGACAGGAGTTCCCCCGGGTCGACGAGCGTCGCGTCGGCCTGCCCCATCGCTACGGCTACGCCGTGGCGGTCGGCCAAGAAAACGGCATCGTCGGGACCGAGTCGGTGTTGCTCCGCCACGACTTCGAGCGGGGAACGTCCGAGGCACGCTCCTTCGGCCGAGGGGCCAGCCTGGGCGAGGCGGTCTTCGTGCCCCGTGAGGACGGAGCCGGCGAATCAGAGGGCTGGCTCCTCCTGCTCGTGCACTCGGCCGAGACGGGACACTCCGCCCTGCACATCCTCAACGCCGAGGACATGACAGGGGAGGCGCAGGCCGTGGTCGAGCTCCCACAGCGGGTGCCGGCGGGCTTCCACGGCAACTGGGTGCCTGACCAGGGTGCCTGACCGCGCCTGAGCAGGCCTGACCTCACCTCCCTCCCAACCGTACGATTGTTGGGTAGATCCGACCCGCGACGGGTAAACTTTCTGCTGTGTTCGTCTGGCACTGGGTCCAGCAGCATCGGCTCCTGTCGGTTATTGCGCTGGCGCTGATCATGGTGAGCTGCGCCGGCGGGACGGCTTGGGCGCTGGTCTTCCGCACCGTGTCCTCGCCTGTCGGCTTGCGTGAGGCGCTGCGCATGTACCGCAAAGAGCAGACCGGAAAAATGCTCACTTCCCTGCGCAACCGGCTCCCCGTCCCCGGCGTCTACACCTACCGCACGACGGGGGGCGAGAGCCTCAACCTGGTCGGTGTCGCCCGATCCTTCCCCTCCAGCACCTCCATGATCGTCGCCGACGGGCGCTGTGCCACGGTCAGCTGGGTGCCGATCACGCAACACACTGAGGCGACCACGTTCTGCAACGCACCCAACGGTGCGTTGACCGTTCCGAAGCTGGTGACTGACGAGTCCATCGCCGGCTCGACGAGTACCTCGACAATCAACTGCCCGGCCGCGACCTACCTGCTCCCGCCGGCAGCGCAGCCGGGGCAGCGCTGGGTGGCCACCTGTTCGCAGGTGAGCCCGGCGGAGAAGATCATGTTGGTCGGGCAGGCCTTGGGCCAGTCGGCCATGCTCGTGGGCGGTCGTGCGGTCTCGGTGACACACGCCCGCCTCACCTTCACGTTCACCGGCGCGGCGGAGCACGGCACCAACCCGATCGACTACTGGATAGTCCCCGGCAGCGGCCTGATCGTGCGCGAGAAGGAGACGGTGGGCGTGACGCAGAGCGGCGTCCGCTACAGCGAGAACATGGAGACCACTCTCACCGGTCTCAGCCCGGCGCACTGACGCACCCGGCGCACTGACGCACCCGGCGCACTGACCGCCGGGCGGCCGCCCAACCCTTCAGTCGGCCGCCGGGACGACCAACGCCGCCAGGCGCTTGGGCGCAATGAGGCAGTAACTCTCGGCGATCATCTCGGCCATCTCGTCCCAGTCGGGAGCGGCCCGCAGGTCGAGACGCACGCCCACCCAGCCCTTCGATCCCACGTACTTCGGGACGAAGAAGCGCTCAGGTTCCGACGCCACCAGAATCGGTTGCGCCCCCTTCGGGGCTTTCATGGTCATGGACGTGGCGTCCTCGCTCGTCACGACGAACAGCTTGTCCCGCACCCGGAAGGCCGGAGCGGTGTGGCCGCTGAACGGGCGCTCCTCGGCTTCGGGGAGCGCCAGGCAGATGGAGCGCACCCGCTGAGCGGGGGAGCGCGCCGCGCTCACTCTCCGGCCGCCGCCCGGTCCTGCGCCACCGCGTCGTAGGACGCGTAGTCCGTGCCCGTGTCGTCGGCGAACTCGAACTCGAGCAGGCCCGCCTCGCCCCACTTCTCTCGCAGGTACCCGTTGTTGGCGTCGAGCAGCCCGAGCTTGCGCACGTTGGGCACCAGCTTGGCGAAGAAGGCGCGGGCGAAGCCTCCCGCCGGGTTCACTTTCATCTTCTGCGCCGCCTGCACAATGAAGGGGAGGACGTCCTCAGCCGTCGTGCCCATGCGCTCCCACACTTCGGGCGTGGTGGCCCGGGCCCGCGAGTTCAAGGTGGCGTCGACGAGGAACTCCTGGCGCTCTTTGAGCTCGGCCTCGCTCAGGTCGCGGTAGAACTCCGACAACGTCAACACGCCGAAGGCGACGTGGCGCGCCTCGTCGGACATGACGTAGCGCAGCAGCTTGGTCAACAACGGCTCCTGGGTGCGCCGCAACATGTCGCCGAAGGCGGCCAGCGCCAGCGACTCAATGACGATCTGCATCCCCAGGTAGGCGATGTCCCAGCGGGAGTCCTCCAGCAGCGACCAGATCTGCTCCTTGAGGAACGGGCTCATCGGGTACGCGTCGCCCAGCTTGGTGCGGAGATACTTGGCGAAGACCTCCGTGTGCCGAGCCTCGTCCATGGTCTGGGTCGAGGCGTAGTACTTGGCGTCGATCCACGGCACGGTCTCGACGATCTTGGCCGCGGTCATCATGGCGCCCTGCTCGCCGTGCATGAACTGCGACAGGCTCGCCTTGAAGAGCTCGATCCCGAGCTCGGTGTACTCCTTCTCGGTCCACGTTGCCAAGGGCGAGCCGGG
>DATCEZ010000085.1:0-3476 GCA_036509775.1 Acidimicrobiales bacterium | reverse complement strand
AGGAGGCAGCAGTCCTCCGACTTCTTCGGCCACCCCTGAACCCGCCGCGATCAGCTCGGTCACTCGATGTTCGCCTTCCCTCTCGCTCATGCCCCGCTGCAATGTCGCAGGCCAGCGTGACGAATAGGCAAACTTGGGGTTATCTAAAGGTGAACAGCTCGCGAATGTTTGGCAAACTGACCCTCCTGACCTGCGTATATTGCGTGGGTGCCCCGGAGCCCTGAGCCTGAAGCTGCGAGGCGCAAATGGGCTTCTCTCGCCCTGGAATACCTCTCGGCCGTGACTGAAACGGTTGACCGTCTCCGGGAGGCGTTCCGGACGGAAAGAGAGAGGTCGTCCGAGACGAACGAGGCAGTTGCGTCACAAGTGGTGTCTGCCTGCGGCGAACTCAGCAGTTGGCTCAGAAGTTCGCACGCACCGAGGGGCTTCGCGAAAGCGGGAGGTGAGCTCGGGGCAGCAGCCGGTGTCTACCGGAACGCCGCGGTTGCCTTCAGGAGTCTGGCTGACGCAGAGGGAAATCAGCGACAGGCCCGGTCGAACGCATGTGCCACGCTCCTCGAACAAGGTGACCATCACGTCGACTTATTCGTCGCCGCCCTCGCGAAGAAGCTCGGTGACGAGACGCACTAGGAACGTGGAAAGCCAATTCGGGGGGCGCCTCTCAGTGGCCGGCACCGTGCCCTCATGGCGTTGACCACCTGCACTCACGGCCGACCGTTCGCCTCACTGAACGCCGGCCAGGCTGAACGGGCGCCCACGTTGACCGCGCCAGGAGGACGGTGGCCTCAGGCGGCTTTCGTCGGTGAAGTCCAGAGGAAGGACTGCCGGCCGTCTGCGCTGTAGGCGGTCACCGTGGCCGGGTCATCGGCGGTCCAGAGGACGGCGAGCCAACCGGGTCCTGCGCTGACATCGGCGATTCTGGTCCCGAGCCGGCGGCCGACCTCGACGGTCGTGACCGCCGGTCCACAGAGGAACACCGCAAAGGACAAGTCGCGTCGGGCTTCGAAGGGCGACCTTCCCGACGATCCCCCCATCCGAAAGTGGAGGAGATCTCTACCGTCTTGGAGGTCCCAGCGTTGCCTCGACGACCACCCACTCCCGCCGCCCGACAAGTGTTCCCACGAACCAGCCTCGTTCTGTTGGAACTCGTCCGTTCCGAGCACTTCACGCCCCTTGCGATTGCGGCCATGGCCAACGACGACGGCAAGACCGTCGTACGTGTCGACGTCGAAGGGCACGAACATGCCATGCGCCACCGGCGACAGGGATGGCCACGGCCCCTCCCCGTCGATGACCGCGCTCACGGCGTCGTCACTCGGCCACCAGATCATCGGCACGGTTGTCCACCTCCCAGGCACGCCATGTTGCCAGGCCAATTGGCCGCCGACCGGTGGCAACCGCCGCCGGCCGGACGCCCCTGGGCCGGGACACCAGAAGAGCTGACGGCGAGGAACGGTCGTTGGCCAGCCGGCCTGGGCACGGCAAAGGCGCGTTCGTCATACTTGGTGGATGCAAAGCACCATGCAGGACGCCCCACTCCTGATCAGAGACATCCTGCGCCACGGGCAGCAGGTCCACGGCGACAGCTCGGTGATCACCGTCGAAGAGGGCGGGAGCCGCAGGGCCACCTTCGCCGAAGTGACCACCCGGGCCGAGAAGCTGGCGGCCGCCCTGACCCGGCTGGGCATTGAGCCCGGGGACCGCGTCGGGACGTTCTGCTGGAACAACCAGGGCCACCTCGAGGCGTACCTGGCCATTCCCGCCATGGGCGCCGTGCTGCACACCCTCAACATCCGGCTCCCCGCCGAACAGCTGGCCTATGTCGTCAACCACGCCGAGGACCGCTGCATCATTGTGGACGCCTCGCTCATTGGTTTGCTGGCCGGCATCAAGGACGAGCTCAAGACCGTCGAGACGATCATCGTGGTGGGGGAGGGCGACACGTCGTCCCTGGGCGAGACCCTGTCCTACGAGCGGCTGCTCGCCGCCGAGCAGCCGGGCTTCGACTGGCCGGACCTCGACGAACGCTGCGCCGCGGCCATGTGTTACACGAGTGGGACGACCGGCAACCCCAAGGGTGTCGTGTACTCGCACCGCTCCATCTGGTTGCACACCATGGCCGAGCAGGCGGCCTCGTCGGTGGGCATGACCGAGGAGGACCGCATCCTCATCATCGTGCCCATGTTCCACGCCATGGCCTGGGGCACCCCCTACGGCGCCTGGCTGGCCGGCACCGACATGATCATGCCGCAGATGTACCTGATGGGGCAGAACCTGGCCGACGTCATCAACGAGCACAAGCCCACGCTGGCCTGCGGTGTGCCGACCATCTGGAACGGCCTGCTGGCCCTCGACACGCCGATCGACTTCTCGCGGGTGCGCGGCATCACGGCCGGCGGCGCCGCCGTGCCGCAGTCGCTCATTGAGGCGTTCGAGGAGCGCTTTGGCGCCACCATCATTCAGGGCTGGGGCATGACCGAGACGAGCCCGCTGGCCGCCTTCGGCCTGCCCCCGGCGCGCCGCCGCGACGGGCACGACGCCATGTACTACAAGATCAAGGCCGGCCGCGTCGTCGCCGGGGTCGAGGTGCGCGTCGTCTCCGAAGGCGGGATCGTTCTGCCCAACGACGGCAAGTCCGTGGGCGAATTCGAGATCCGCGGCGCGTGGGTCACCGGCTCGTACTACAAGGACGAGGACCCGGAGAAGTTCCACGACGGCTGGCTGCGCACCGGCGACGTCGGCACGCTCGACACCCAGGGCTACATGACGATTTCGGACCGCACCAAGGACGTCATCAAGTCCGGTGGCGAGTGGATCTCCTCGGTGGAGCTGGAGAACGCCGTCATGGCCCATCCCGACGTCTTCGAGGCGGCTGTCATTGCCATCCCCGACCCGAAGTGGTCCGAGCGGCCCCTGGTGGCCGTCGTGCCCAAGCCCGGACGCACCCCCGCCCCGGCCGACCTGCTCGAGTTCCTGGTGGGCCGGGTACCGCGCTGGTGGCTGCCCGACCAGTGGACCTTCATCATCGAGATCCCCAAGACCAGCGTCGGCAAGTTCGACAAGAAGGTCATGCGTGCCGCCTACGCCGACGACGCGTACACGGTGCAGCACACGCCACTGCCCCAGTGAGCGGCGACGAGGCCGTGGCCGAGCTGGCCGGGCGGCTCGACGGCGTTCTGGACGAGCTGACCGACATGGCGCTCGACGCGCTGCGCCTCGCCTCCGCCGGCGATCCGGACTCGGCCGAGACCGGGGAGGCACTCGCCCTGGAAAAGCGCATCGTCAAGGCCCGCCGGGCCCTCGAGCGCTGCGTCGCCGCCCTGCGGGGCGGCTCGGGCCCGCGCGCCCTCCTCGACGACGGCGCCTGATCCGCCCGCAGCGATGCGCACGTTCGTGGCCGCCTGGCCCGACGAGCCCACGCGCCGGAAGCTGGACGCTCTCGAACTGGGCCACCCCAAGAACCTGCGCCTGGTGGG
>DATCEZ010000084.1:0-12623 GCA_036509775.1 Acidimicrobiales bacterium | reverse complement strand
GGCGACGACGCCTTCAAGCTCACCGTCGACTATTTGAAGCAGGAGGCCCTCGATCCGCTCAAGGGCCTCGGTCGCTTCCTGCTCTGGGGCCTGCTCGGGTCGATCGCCATCGCGGTGGGCATCCTGCTCGTCTTGGTGGGGATCCTGCGCCTTTTGCAGACCGAGACCGGCACCGCGCTCACCGGGAACTGGTCCTGGGTGCCGTACTTCGCCGTCGGGGTGCTGGGCATCGCCGTGGCCGGTATATCGGCCTGGCGCATCACCGCGGGCCCCGGGCGGGCCAAGCACTCGAAATCGGCAAGGAAGGAAGGGAACAGCTGATGGCTAGGCCAGGGACCACCGGACGGCGCATCACCCGAGACGATCTCCAAGCCGCCTACTCCCAGGTGATGGGCGAGGGCGAGGCCACCGCGCGCGCCGCGGCCCCCCGGGGACTGGCGGTCGCCGGGGCAGTCGGCATTCTGCTCCTGACCCTCGCCTTCCTGGCCGGCCGCCGGCGCGGCCGCGCCAAGTCCGCCGTCGTCGAGATCCGGCGGCTCTGAGGTGGACCTGCTCCTGCGGCGCTTCCTGCGCGCCGGGGTGCGCCGGGGCGTGGCGGGTAACTGGTACTGGTTCCTGCTCGCCGGCGCGACCTTTTTCCTCCGCCGTGTCCTGAACGACCGGTCCAGCCCGATCTCGAGCGTGAAGGTGTCGCCGGGAGAACAGCTGCTCATCACGGTGCGCGACCGCAACACCCCTCCCGCCACCGAAGCCTGAGGCCCGTGCCCGGGCAGCTCGAGGCGGGGGAGCGGGTGCTCCTCATCGATCCCAAGGAGCGGCGCTACCTGCTGACGCTGGTGCCGGGCGCGACGTTCCACACGCACGCCGGCGTGCTGGCCCACGACGACATCATCGGCGCCAACGAGGGCTGCCGGGTCGACGGCTCCACCGGGCGCAGCTTCCTCGTTCTGCGGCCCACCCTGAGTGACATCGTGCTCAAGATGCCGAGGGGGGCCCAGGTCATCTACCCCAAGGACCTCGGGGCCATCCTCATTGCGGCCGACATCGGCCCGGGGCAACGCGTGCTGGAGGCCGGCGTGGGCTCGGGCGCGCTGTCCATGACCGTGTTGCGGGCCGGAGCCTCCATCGTGGGTTACGAGCTGCGCGAGGACTTCGCCGAGCGGGCCAAGGAGAACGTGGCGGCGGCGCTGGGCCCCGACATGCCCTACCGGGTGGAGATCCGCGACGTGACCGAGGGCATCGACGAGACGGACCTCGACCGGATTTTGCTCGACATGCCCGAGCCCCACAAGGTGATCGACGGCGCCGCGACGGCGCTGCGTCCCGGCGGCATCCTTCTGGCCTACCTGCCCACCATCAACCAGACGGCACTGCTGCGCCAGGCGCTCGACGAAGTGTCCGCGCCCTTCGGCCTGGCCGAGACGCAGGAGGTCATGCGCCGGACCTGGCACGTCGAGGCCCGCTCGGTCCGCCCCGACCACCGCATGGTCGGGCACACCGGGTTCCTGACCACGGCCCGGCGGCTGGACGGCTGACCATGGACGGGGCGGTCGCGGCGTACATCGCAGCGCTCTCCCCGGCACAGCGGCCGCTCTTCGACCGGCTGCACACCATCGTCTTGGCCGAGCACCCCGACGCCGAGGTGTTGCTGTCCTACGGGATGCCGGCCTACCGGGTGGGGCGGCGCCGGCTCAACCTCGGGGCGTGGAAGCACGGCGTGTCGGTCTACGGCTGGCGGGGAGACAACGACGGCGGCTTCATTGCGCGCCATCCCGGGCTCTGGAACGGGAAGGGGACGATCCGCATCCGACCCCAAGAGGCCGAGGAGATCAGTGACGAGGAACTGCGGGGGTTGCTGGGCGGGGCGCTGGCGCCCTGACGCGACCGGCTAGTCGCGCTCTATGAAGATGCACTCTCCGGGGCACTCCTCGGAGGCCTCGACCACGGCTTCTTCCAACTCGGCCGGCACGCCCGCCATGCCGGCGGAGCCGCCGGGCTCGTTCTTCACGTCGCCGTCTTCCTTCACGTAGGCCAAGCCGTCGTCGAGGAGGGTGAACACGGCAGGCGCGATCTCCTCGCAGAGCCCGTCGCCCGTGCAGAGATCCTGGTCGATCCAGACCTTCATGTACCTGACTCTCTCCCTTGTCGCAGCCGTTCGACGGGCCACGAGGACCGTAGTGAGGCGTGCCGCGGACCGTCAATCTGACCGCGCGGCTCTTGCCAGCGTACTCGGCGGGCCCGTTGGCCCGGTGCACTGGTGGTGTGCCCGCAATGCTGGCAAAACGCACCTGGACGAGGGCTAGGGTGGCCAGTGGTGACCGCAACTCCCGACGAAGCCGCTGCCCAGGCCGAAGCGCTGCGCGCCGAGCTGGCCGACGCCGAGGACGAGATCCACGCGCTCCGTCGCCGGTTGCAGGAGAGCCCCGGCCGGGTGCAGACCCTCGAGGAGCGCCTGCTCGAGTCCAAGGGCCAGCTGGCCCAGGCCACCTCCCAGAACGAGAAGCTGACCTTCACCCTGCAGCAGGCCAAGGAGCAACTGGCGGCCCTGCGCGAGGAGGTCGAGAAGCTCACCCAGCCTCCGGCCGCCTACGGCACCTTCCTCGGGATCAACGAGGACGGCACCGTCGACGTCTTCTCGAGCGGCCGCAAAATGCGGGTCAGCCTCCACCCCGACATCGACCCCGGGATGATCCGCAAGGGGAACGAGGTCGTGCTGAACGAGAGCCTCAACGTGGTGCTCGTGCGCGACGGCGAGTTCTCCGGCGAGGTGGTCACCTTGAAGGAGCAGCTCGAGGACAGGCGCCGGTGCGTCATCTTCGCCCGGGCGGACGAGGAGCGGGTGGCCGAGCTCTCCGAGGAGATGCTGGGCGTGAAGCTGCGCTCCGGCGATTCCCTGTTGATGGACGTGCGCACCCAGCTGCTCATTGAGAAGCTGCCCAAGCTCGAGAGCGAAGCGCTCGTCCTCGAAGAGGTGCCCGACATCACCTACGCGGACGTCGGCGGTCTGGACGCGCAGATCGAGGCGATCACCGACGCCGTCGAGCTGCCGTACATGCACCGCGACCTCTTCGTGCAGTACTCGCTCCCGGCCCCCAAGGGGATCCTCCTCTACGGCCCACCCGGCTGCGGCAAGACGCTCATCGCCAAAGCCGTCGCCAACTCCCTCGCCAAGAAGGTCGCCCTGAAGACGGGCAACGACAACGTGCGCAGCTTCTTCCTCAACATCAAGGGGCCCGAGCTGCTGAACAAGTACGTGGGCGAGACGGAGCGCCAGATCCGCCAGGTCTTCCAGCGCGCCCGGGAGAAGGCCGACGAGGGCATGCCCGTGATCGTCTTCTTCGACGAGATGGAGTCGCTCTTCCGGACCAGGGGCACCGGCATCAGCTCCGACATGGAGTCGACCATCGTCCCGCAGCTGCTGGCCGAGATCGACGGTGTCGAGTCGCTGCGTGACGTCATCGTCATCGGCGCCTCCAACCGGGAGGACCTCATCGACCCCGCCATCCTGCGTCCCGGCCGCCTCGACGTGAAGATCAAGATCGAGCGGCCCGACGAGGAGGCCGCCGGCCAGATCTTCAGCCGCTACCTCACCCCGTCGTTGCCCCTCGACGCCGACGAGGTCAAGCGCCTCGGCGGCGGGGACCCCTCCAAGGCCGTCCAGGCGATCATTGAACAGACGGTGGCCGAGATGTACCGCGAGGACGACGACAACCGCTTCTTGGAGGTCACCTACCAGAACGGCGACAAGGAGATCCTGTACTACCGGGACTTCGCCTCGGGCGCCATGATCGAGAACATTGTGCGCCGGGCCAAGAAGCTGGCCATTAAGCGGGTCATCGCCGGCGAGTCGGGCGGCATCCGGACTTCGGACCTGCTCGAGTCCATCCGCCAGGAGTACAAGGAGAACGAGGACCTGCCCAACACGACCAACCCCGACGACTGGGCGCGGATCTCGGGCAAGAAGGGTGAGCGGATCGTCTACGTCCGCACGCTGCTCACCGAGGACCGTGAGGTGCACGGAGGCCGCTCCATTGAGCGGGTCGGTACCGGCCAGTACCTCTAGAAGTTAGGGTCACATCGTGGCCATCACAAAGGTCTGCGGCATAGAGACCGAGTACGGCATCCTCTCACCGGGTCCGGAGCAGAACCCGATTGCGGCATCCTCGGTGCTGGTCAACGCCTATGCGGCGGACGTCGAGCAGCAGATCGGCTGGGACTTCGAGGACGAGACGCCGGGCAACGACGCCCGCGGCTTCGCCCGCGAGGGCTCCCTCGCCCCCATGGTGGAGACGCACCTGGCCAACACCGTCCTCACCAACGGGGCCCGTTTCTACGTGGACCACGCCCACCCCGAGTACTCGAGCCCCGAGTGCCTCACGCCGCTGGAATGCCTCGTCTACGACAAGGCCGGCGAGGAGGTGCTGCGCCGGTCCATGGTGGCGGCGGGGCTGCGCATTCCGGACCAGCCGGCCCCCATCGTCTACAAGAACAACTCCGACGGCAAGGGCAACTCGTACGGCTGCCACGAGAACTACATGATGGACAGGGCCGTGCCGTTCGCCAAGGTGATCGAGGGCGTGGTGCCGCACTTCGTGTCGCGCACGCTCTTCACCGGCTCGGGCAAGGTCGGCACGGAGACGGCCGCGCTCGATGCGGACACGGTGCAGTACCAGCTGTCGCAACGGGCCGAGTTCTTCGAGGAGATCGTCGGGCTCGAGACGACGCTCAAGCGGCCCATCGTCAACACGCGCGACGAGCCGCACGCCGACCCCAAGCGGTTCCGCCGCCTGCACGTGATCGTCGGCGACGCCAACATGTCCGAGATCGCCACCTTCTTGAAGGTCGGCAGCACTGCCATCGTCCTCGCCATGGTGGAGGACGACGCGGGCCCGACCCGCTCACTCTCGCTCTCCGACCCTGTGCGCGCCCTGCACCAGGTCTCGGTCGACCTGACGCTCACACGCCCGCTCGACCTGACGGACGGGTCGACCGCCACCGCGCTCGACATGCAGTGGGAGCTCTTCGGCGCGGCGCGCAAGTACGCCGAGGAGTACGGCTTGGGCGCGCTGGGGGACGACGGTGAGGTCGGTGCCCTGGTGATGGAGCACTGGGAGTCCGTGCTGACCGGCCTGGAGTCGGACCCGGCGTCGCTGGCCGACACCCTGGACTGGGTGGCCAAGCGCGAGCTGCTGCTGGCCTACCAGGACCGGCACTCCTGCGGCTGGAAGGACCCCCGGGTCGCTGCACTGGCGTTGCAATATCACGACCTGAGGCCGGACAAGTCCGTCTTCCGGCGGCTGGACATGCGCACGCTGATCACGCCGGCCCAGATGGCCTATGCCGTCGGCGAGCCCCCCACCGGGACCCGGGCCTGGTTCCGGGGCAAGTGCCTGGCCCGGTGGCCCGACGCTGTCGTCACCGCCAACTGGGATTCCCTCGTCTTCGACGTCGGCGCAGACCCGCTGCGGCGCGTCCCTATGATGGACCCCCTCAAGGGAACAGCCGAGCACACTGGCGAACTCCTGGCGCAGAGCACAGGACCGTCCGACCTGCTCGCACGGCTGAACTCATAGGCGAAGAACGCACGCACCACAGGACGGGGACACACAACGATGGCAGAACAAGAACAGAAGAGGAAGGGCTCGGGAACCCGGTCGACCAAGACCGAGACCGAAGTCGAAGAGGTCGCCCCGGCCAGCTCCGAGCGCGGCGAGAAGATCAAGGCCGATCTCGACGACCTGCTCGACGAAATCGACGAAGTGCTGGAGGACAACGCCGAGGAGTTCGTGCGCAACTACGTGCAAAAGGGCGGGCAGTAATCACCCGTGGCCCTTCCCCTCTTTCCCCCGGAGCGTGATCCGGGACCGGATTTCGTCGGACTCCTGCGCATGACCTCGGGCCAGCCCGACGCACCCGCCCGCACGCTGGACGGCCTGACCCCGGTGCAGGCGCCCCACGGCACCACGGTGGTGGCCCTGCGCTACCTCGACGGCGTCGTCATGGCCGGCGACCGGCGCGCCACGGCGGGCAACATCATCGCCCACCACGCCATGCAGAAGGTCTTCCCGGCCGACCACTTCTCCGCCGTCGCCATCGCCGGAACGGCGGGCATGGCCATTGAGATGGTGCGCCTCTTCCAGGTGCAGCTCGAGCACTACGAGAAGGTCGAGGGCGTCACGCTCTCGCTGGAAGGCAAGGCCAACCAGTTGGCCCAGATGGTGCGCCAACACCTGCCGCTGGCCATGCAGGGACTCGCCGTCGTCCCGCTCTTCGCCGGCTTCGACACGGCCCGCACCACCGGTCGCATCTTCAACTACGACGTCACGGGTGGCCACTACGAGGACACCGACTTCCAGGCCACGGGGTCAGGTGGCCGGGACGCCCGCAGCACCATCAAACTGGGATGGCGGGAGGGCCTCGGCCGCGACGAGGCGGTCGACCTCGCCATTCAGTCCCTCTACGACGCGGCCGACGAGGACTCCGCCACCGGCGGTCCCGACCTGGTGCGCGGCATCTACCCGGTCATCGCCGTGGTGGACGCCGCAGGGTACCGGGAAGTCCCCGAGGACGAGGTGGCTGAACGCTTCGGCGCTCTGATCGCCCGCAAGCAAGCGGAGCGTGCGTCGTGAGCATGCCGTACTACGTCGCGCCGGAACAGGTGATGAAGGACCGGGCCGAGTACGCCCAGAAGGGCATCGCCCGGGGCCGCTCGCTGGTCGCCACGACCTACGACGTCGGCATCGCCATGGTGGCCGAGAACCCCTCGCGCTCGTTGCACAAGATCAGTGAGATCTACGACCGCATCGCCTTCGGCGGCGTCGGCAAGTACAACGAGTACGACCAGCTGCGGGTGGCCGGTGTGCGCCATGCCGACACCAAGGGGTACGCCTACAGCCGCGAGGACGTCGATGCCCGCTCACTGGCCAACCTCTACGCGCAGTACCTCGGCAACGTCTTCACCCACGAAATGAAGCCGCTCGAGGTCGAGATCCTGGTGGCCGAACTCGGCGAGAGCCAAAACCAGCTGTACCACATCGCCTACGAGGGCACGATCACCGACGAGGAGCGCTTCGCCGTCCTCGGGGGCGACGCGGAGACGATCACCGAGCGCGTCAGTGCAGCGTGGCAGGCGGACTGGGACCTGGCCACGGCCGTCAACGCAGCCACCACGGCGCTGGCCGGACCGGACCGGACCCTGGCCGCCGGGGACCTCGAAGTGGCCATTCTCAACCGGGGAAACGGCCGCCGCACCTTCCGGCGCATTGACGAAGGGGAGCTGGCACAACTGCTGGCATAGCCGGCAGTACGGTTGGCCTGGTGGAACGCCGCATCTTCGGCATTGAGAACGAATACGGAGTGACGTTCACGCTGCGCGGGCAGCGTCGCCTCAGCCCCGACGAAGTGGCGCGATACCTGTTCCGGCGTGTCGTCTCGTGGGGGCGTTCCTCGAACGTCTTCTTGGAGAACGGCGCCCGCCTCTACCTCGACGTCGGCAGCCACCCCGAGTACGCCACGCCCGAGTGCGACAAAATCAGTGACGTCGTCGTGCACGACAAGGCCGGGGAGTGGATTCTGGCCCAGCTCGTCACCGGCGCCCAGGCGCGTCTGCGCGAGGAGGGGATCCGCGGCGAGGTCTATCTCTTCAAGAACAACACGGACTCGGTGGGCAACTCCTACGGCTGCCACGAGAACTACCTGACCGAGCGCAACGACGAGTTCAACCGTTACACCGAGGTGCTCATCCCGTTCCTCGTCTCCCGCCAGATCTACGCCGGCGCGGGCAAAGTCCTGCAGACGGCCCGCGGCGCCGTGTTCTGCCTGAGCCAACGGGCCGAACACATCTGGGAGGGGGTCTCCTCGGCCACCACCCGCAGCCGGCCCATCATCAACACACGCGATGAGCCGCACGCCGATGCCGAGCGCTTCCGCCGCCTGCACGTGATCGTCGGCGACTCCAACATGAGCGAGTACGCCACGTTCCTGAAGGTCGGCACTACGTCCATCCTTCTGGCCATGCTGGAGGACTCCTCGACGGTGTTGCGCGACCTGACACTGGAGAACCCCATCCGGGCCATCCGTGAGATCAGCCACGACATCACCTGCCAACGCCGCGTCCGTCTGGCCAACGGGCGTGAGATGCGCGCCCTCGACATTCAGACCGAGTACCTCGAACGGGCGTTGAAGTTCCGAGATCGGCGCGGGCTCTCGCCGGAAGAGGACCGGGCCCTCGACATGTGGGAGCACTGCCTGAAGGGGCTGGAGGCGGACCCCTCCTCCCTGTACCGCGAGTGCGACTGGGTGGCCAAGCACCGGCTGGTCGAACAGATGCAGGCGCGTCACGACGTGTCCCTCTCGCACCCCAAGGTGGCCATGATCGATCTCATGTACCACGACGTCGACCGCAGCCGCGGGCTGTTCTACAAGTTGCAACAGCGCGACCAAATGGAACGGACGTGTACCGACGAGGCCATCACCGAGGCCATGGTCAAGCCCCCCGAGACGACCCGGGCCAGGCTCCGGGGCGCCTTCGTGAAGCGGGCGAAGGAGCGCAGGAGGGATTTCACGGTGGACTGGGTACACCTCAAGCTGAACGACCAGGCTCAACGCACAGTGCTCCTGAAAGACCCGTTCAAGTCCCACGACGAGCGGGTGGAGCGGCTCATCCAATCCTTGTAGTGGCACCGTAGAGTGAAGGCGCATGTTGAATCTCGACCCAGGCAAGCTGCTCGTGATCGGCGTGGTCGCCATCATCCTCCTGGGCCCTGACCGCCTGCCCCAGGTGGCCCGCCAGATTGGCGGCGCCTGGCGCGCCTTCAACGAATTCCGCCATCGGATGGAAACCCAGGTCCGCGAAACCATGCCCGACCTGCCCGATACTTCGGAGATCGCCCGGTTGGCCCGCTCGCCCTCGGCGTTGCTCAACCACCTGTCGAACATGGCCCCCGACGAGGAGCCCGACGGGTCGTTCCAACCACCCAACCTCAACGGCGAGAACGGCAACGCGGGAGCGGTGGCGAACGGGGAGGTGGCGGACGCGACCGTGGCGGACGCGACTGCGCAAGCCCCTGCTGCAGTCAAGAGCGACGGAGAGAGCAATGGGCACGTCCCTTCCGCGCAGGACGCTGCACCGGCGCCGATCCGCGTCGAACGCCCGCCACGCGCACCCAAGCCGTCCGGCGTGGTCGTTCCCGGCGACCCGACGCTGAACTAGGGCACAACCATGGTCACGATTCCCTTCACGGGCAAGCGAAAGGGCCGTCCATCCCCGGACAGCATGACGCTGGGGGAGCACCTGGGCGAGCTCCGGCGCCGGGTGATCATCTGCGCCATCGCCTTCGTGATCGCCGCGACGATTGCAGTGATCGCCTACGAGCCGATCCTGAACTTCCTGCTGCACCCGCTCTGCAGCGTGGACGCGACGAACGCGCACCACACCGCCAAGGGGAGCTCGTCGCTGATGATCGCGTCGAACGGCTCCTGCAACCTGTTCGTGACCTCACCCCTCGACGGCCTGTCGCTGCGCGTGAAGATCGGCCTCTTCGGAGGCCTCGTCCTCTCGTCGCCGATCATCCTCTTCCAGATCTGGCGCTTCGTCACCCCCGGGCTGAAGGCGACCGAGCGCAAGTACGCCGTCCCCTTCGTGCTCAGCGCCTTCGTGCTTTTCCTCCTCGGCGCAGCGACGGCCTACGTCACCCTGCCGCACGCGCTCAGCTGGTTGAAGTCGGTGGGTGGCCCCAACCTGCAGGCGATCTACGACCCCATCCCGTATTTGGGCCTGATCCTCCTCATGATGACGATCTTCGGATTGACCTTCGAGTTCCCGGTCATCCTCGTCTCGCTGGAGTTGGCGCGCGTGGTGACGCCGGCGCGCCTTCTGCACTCGTGGCGCTGGGCCGTCATCATCATCGTGATCGTGGCCGCCGTCTTCACGCCGAGCTCGGACCCCTTCTCAATGTTCGCGCTGGCCATCCCGCTCGTCGTCTTCTACTTCCTCTCCATCGGCATCGGGAAGCTGCTCGGGCGTTGACCGCGTTCCCGTGGCCCGTCCAGGGGACGGCCGGGGCGGCGGAGTTCGAGGCCGACCTCCCCTTCGCGCTCGATGACTTCCAGCACGAGGCCTTCCACGCGCTGGACTCCGGACATTCGGTGCTGGTGTCAGCCCCCACGGGGTCGGGCAAGACGCTCGTCGCCGCCTACGCGGTGCACCGGGCCCTGGGCGCCCACGGCAAGGCCTTCTACACCACGCCTCTCAAGGCACTCTCGAACCAGAAGTACGGGGAGCTGGTCGCCACGTACGGGGAAGAGCACGTCGGACTGCTGACCGGTGACACCACTCTGCGGCCGCGGGCTCCCGTCGTCGTCATGACGACCGAGGTGCTGCGCAACATGCTGCTGGCGGGCTCGGACCTGCTCGAGAGTCTGCACACGGTCGTGCTCGACGAGGTCCACTTCATTCAGGACCCTTACCGCGGCGGGGTCTGGGAGGAGGTCCTGGTTCTCTGCCCGGCCGAGGTCCGCTTCGTCTGCCTCTCGGCCACCGTGAACAACGCCACCGAGCTCGGTGGCTGGCTGCGCTCGGTGCGCGGCGACACCTCGATCATCGTCGAGCGGCACCGCCCGATCGTCCTGCGGCACCACTTCGCCGTGCACCGGCGCGAGGACGGCGAAACGATGCTCTGCCCCCTCCTGCAGGACAACGGACAGCCCGGCGGTGAAGGCCTCCGCATCGACCAGGCGGTGCGGAGAGCGCTCCAGATCGGTCGTTCCCCACACTGGCAGGGGCGGGGGCGGGGACCACGCCTGCCCTACCGCGCGCCGCGGCGCACCGAGATGGTCGAAGAGCTTGAGCACCGCGAGATGTTGCCGGCGATCGTCTTCATTTTCAGCCGGGCCGCCTGCGACGACGCCGTAGGTCAGGTCGTCCGCGACGGCGTCCGCCTCACCGACTCCGCCGAGCGCAAGGCCATCCGCCAGGTGGTCGAGCGACGGGTCGAGCCACTGGACGACGACGATCTGGGCGTCCTCGGCTACGACGAATGGCTCGAAGGCCTTGAGCGCGGTGTGGCGGCGCATCACGCCGGGCTGGTCCCGGTCTTCCGCGAGACGGTGGAGGAGTGCTTCGCCGCCGGGTTGCTCAAGGTCGTCTTCGCCACCGAGACGCTGTCGCTCGGCATCAACATGCCGGCCCGCTCCGTCGTCATTGAGCGCTTCACCAAGTACGGGGGTGCCGGCCGGGCCACGCTCACCTCGGGCGAGTACCTGCAGCTCACCGGTCGGGCCGGGCGCCGTGGGCTCGACGAGGAAGGCCACGCCGTCGTCGCCTTTTCCACCGAGACCACCTTCGCCGAGGCCGCCCGGGTCGCATCGGCCCCTCCGCCGGACCTGCGTTCGGCCTTCCGGCCCACCTACAACCTCGCGGTCAACCTCGTCACGCGCTTCGACCGGGAGACGGCGGCCGCCGTCCTGCAGCGCTCCTTCGCCCAGTGGCAGGCCCGCACACCAGACCTCCTGCTGCAGCAGCTAGACCACCGGGTCGCCGTCCTCGAACGCATGGGCTACCTGCAGGGCTGGAGCGTGACGCCGGCCGGGCGCGGCCTCTCCCGCATCTACCACGAGGCCGATCTCCTGATCGCCGAGGCCCTCGGGGCCGACCTCCTGGCGGGGGCCGAGCCGGAAGTGCTGGCCGGCGTCCTCTCGTCCGTCGTCTTCGAGCCACG
Organism: Acidimicrobiales bacterium; assembly: GCA_036509775.1. Classification (GTDB taxonomy): domain Bacteria; phylum Actinomycetota; class Acidimicrobiia; order Acidimicrobiales; family RAAP-2; genus Bog-473. Next base: position 906 of record DATCEZ010000084.1, on the reverse strand, counting down.
ACGGGCCCGCCGCGTTCCGGGCCACCAGAGCCCGAGGCGCGAGAAACAGCGTCGCCCCCTGCAGGACCGGCTCGGCGACAAGCGCCGGTCCGAGCTGGCCTGGCGCAACGACGCCCTGGGCGTCCTGGCCGAACGCATCCGCGCCACCGAGGAGCTGCACCTCGTGCCCCGCACCCGCCAGCCGGCGTCCGGATTGGCCACGGCGGTGACCTCGTGGGCCCGGGGCGCGTCGTTCGCCACCGCCCTCGGGGTCGCCGCCCGCGATGTGGGGGAGTTGGCCCCCGGCGACTTCGTCCGGACGATGAAATCGGTGGCCGACCTGGCCCAGCAGGTCTCCCATTCCGCCGTGGACACCGAGGTCGCGACGGCCGCCCGGGAGGTCGTCCATCTCCTCCTGCGGGGGGTCGTCGCCGGGGGTCTCCCGGGCCTCTGAGCCCTATCCGCCACCGTCGCGTCACCCTCGTTCTATGGTTACCCGGGCATGTTCCCGTACTCCGAAGAGCGGTTCACGACCGACGAGGAAGCCGTGCTCCGGCGCTACGTCACCAACCTCGACCAACCGGTCTTTGCCCTGGTCAACCTGCCGGAAGTGGTCAAGGGAGCCCTCTTCGCCCGCTACTCGCGCTCGCCCAAAAGCCTACGCCGGCTCTTCCTCGACGAATTCGTCGGCGAGCTCGACATCTCCGGAGACGCCACCGTCGACGCCACCGTCGGGCTCGAGAGAGCAGAGCAACTCTACGAAAAGGTCTTCGTCGAATACGGCGACGATTCTGTCGCCCAGCTCGGGGGCGTCCACCTCGCCTGCGAGCAGGCATCCAACGTGTTGTCGAAGGTGCTCGAGTGGGGGCGCCTCATGGCGTACCTCGAGCAGTCGACGCGCTACATCGCCTACAACCAACGGCTCCC
>DATCEZ010000083.1:0-5330 GCA_036509775.1 Acidimicrobiales bacterium | reverse complement strand
TCGCCGATGGACTCCTTGACGCGGGCGACGTCCCAGGCGCCGTCGTAGCCGGGCGACCAGTCGTTCCAAAGGTGGTCGATGAAGGAATAGTCATTGAGGGGGAGCGCCACCTCGGCGAGCGGAGAAAGGAAGAAGAACATGTACCAGCTCTTCTGCAACTGCGCGTAGGTGAGGAGCGACACGCCGATGGAGGCGGTGGGGGGCACGGCCGCCGTGACCGCCCGCCGCCAGCGCTGCGGTTGATGGGCCACCGCGCCGTAGGTGGCCAGGGCGCCCCAGTCGTGGCCGATCAGGACGGCATCGTCACCGCCGCCGAGCGCCTCGTGCAGTGCGTTGGCGTCCTGCACCAGCGCCCCCACCTGGTAGCGGCCGTCGGCGGCCACCGACGTCGGCGCGTAGCCCCGCAGGAACGGCGCCACGGCCCGGTACCCCGCGGCGGCCAGCTCAGGAAGGAGATAGCGCCAGGTGTGCGCCGAGTCAGGGAAGCCGTGGAGGCAGAGGGCCAGTGGCCCGTCCTCGGGCCCGTCGGACAGGTAGGCGACATCGAGCCCGTTCGCAGCGATGAACTCCATGAGCGCAGAACGTACAGCGCCGGGGCGGGTAGCGTTGCGTGGGTGAACGTCACGTTCTACGGCGTGCGGGGGTCGTGCCCGTGCTCGGGTGATCGCTACCGCCGCTACGGCGGCAATACCTCCTGCCTGGTGATCGGCATTGAGGGGGACGAACCGCTCATCGTCGACCTCGGCACCGGGCTGCGCGCCTACGGCGACGTGCTGCACCGGGAGGTGCGTGCGCTCGGGACCCCCATGCACGCCACGGCGCTGCTGACCCATCTGCACTTCGACCACATTCTGGGGATCCCCTTCTTCGGCCCCCTGCACGACCCGGGCGCGCGCCTCACCGTGTACGGGCCGGCTCAGCCCAAGGGCACCTTGAAGGACGCGCTGCACGCGGCGGTGCAGCCGCCGGTGTTCCCCATCCACATGGAGCAGTTCCGCGGCGAGCTCATCACCATCGACGTCGGGTCCGAGGACTTCTCCATCGGGTCGGCCAAGGTGATGGCCCGGCCCGTGCCGCACTCGGGTGTGACGCTCGGTTTCCGCATTGAGGCGGAAGGGCGCTCCATCGCCTACATGTCGGACCACCAGGCGCCGCTGGACCGGCGGGCCATCCCCGAGAACGTGCTCGAGCTCTGCCAGGACGTGGACCTGCTGATCCACGACGGCCAGTACACCGACGACGAGTTCTCGGCCAAGGCGGACTGGGGTCACTCGACCGCCGCCTATGCCGTGCACGTGGCCGCCGAGGCGGGGGCCAAGCGCCTGCTCCTCTCCCACCACGATCCGTCGCACACCGACCGGGAGCTCGACCGCATTCTGAACCAGGCCCGCCGCCTCCCCGAGGCCAAGGCCATCGAAGACGTCTCGTCCGCGCATGAGGCCCAGTCGATCGACTTGGGCAAGGCATAGGAAGAGGAGCGGCACAGTTGTCGGGCCTGGACCAGGCCCGGTTCCGCGAAGTGCTGGCACACTTCGCCACCGGGATCACCATCGTCACCGCGCTGGAGGAAGGCGTCCCGGTCGGATTCAGCTGCCAGTCCTTCGCCGCTCTCTCGCTCGATCCGCCCATGGTCCTTTTGTGCCCCGCCCGCACCTCCACGAGTTGGCCCCGCATCGCCCAGGCGGGCAACTTCTGCGTGAACATCCTCGGCGAGCACCAGGAGGCGCTCTGCCGCTCCTTCGCCGTGTCCGGTGGTGACAAGTTCGAGGGCGTCGGCTGGTCGCATGGCATCACGGGCGCGCCCGTGATCGACAACTCGCTGGCCGTCGTGGAATGCCGGTTGGGCGACATCTTCGACGGCGGTGACCACGAGCTGGTCACCGGCCACGTCGTGGCCATGGAGATCGGCGAGGGCAGCCCGTTGCTCTTCTACCGGGGCGGCTTCGGGCGATTCGCCTCCTGATACCGTTCGCCCCATGCCAGAGCTGATCCCCTCCACCGTCATTGACGGCGTGGTGCTGGTGCGCCCCGACGTGCACGGAGACGAGCGCGGCCGCTTCGTGGAGACCTACCGCCGCAGCTGGTTCCCCGACCGCCCCGAAATGATTCAGGGCAACCGCTCCGAGAAGCAGGCCGGCGCCGTGGTGGGCCTGCACTTCCACTTGCATCAGGCCGACTACTGGTACGCACTGCGCGGCCAGGTCCGTGTCGTCCTGCACGATCTGCGCGTCGGCTCGCGCACCGACCGGGCCACCGAGGTCATCGACCTCGACGGCGACGTCGATCAGGGCGTCTACATCCCGCCCGGGGTGGCACACGGGTTCTCCTCCCTGAGCGATGTCCTTCTCACGTATCTCGTCGACAACTACTACGACGACTCCGACGAGCACGGCCTGGCCTGGGACGACCCCGCCGTCGGGGCCGACTGGGGCGTCACCGACCCGATCCTCTCGAAGCGGGACCAGAGCAACCCCGGACGAGACGAGATCCCCGAGGACATTCGTCCCCGTCTGTCCTCCTGAGCCCGCCTGCGGCGGCCGCCTCGAGCTTCTGCTCCACGCCGTCAGGGAGGGCGCCCGAGGCGCCGTGTTCCTCGCCCCGCTGATCCTGTTGAATAGAGGACGGTGTTGATCGGTGGGCTCATCGTTGTCGTCGTCGTGCTGGGCGTCATTGCGGCCGTCCTGCTGACCCGTCGCTCCCACGACGACGTCCATTCCGTGGAGCACTACCACCGCCAGCTGCACACGCTCGAAGAGATCCGCGGGCATCCCGTTGACGCGGCGAACGGCAGCACTGTCGGCGAGAAGGTCGACAAGGCGGAGGGGGAGGTCTTTCCCGCCAGCGCGTTCCGCGTCTCGGGCTCCTCGACGGTGCGCCTCACGGGGTCGGATCAGCCGCCGGTCCCGCCGGTCCCGCCGCCGCCCGTGGCCAATCCGTCCAAGCCCCTGACATTCGACGACGCCAGCCCCGACCCGGTGCCCGTCACCTTCATGACGGGGAACGAGGACAGGGTCATCCGCTCCATCGACCACCGGCCCCGCCGACTGGGCGGCCCGGCCGCCGCCGTCGGCGCCGTCCTCGTGCTGGTCCTCGTGCTCATCCTCACCGGGCTGCATTCCAACTCGGGGAAGCACCACGGGAAGTCGGCCACTGCCCCCACCACCGCCACGACGCACCCGGCGACAACGCAGCATCGTCACGAGACGACGACGACCACCAGCACGACCGCGCCCCCCTCGGTCTCCGCACCGTCGGCGGCGACGTCGCACACGGCGTCCTACACGGTCTCCGATGCGGCCTACTCGCTGAACATCGCAGCCACGACGGGGGAGTGCTGGGTGGACGTCACCAACACCGCGACGGGCGCGGTGCTCTTCACGACGACGCTGCAGTCAGGCCAGTCCCACACCATCGCCGCCAGTGGGCCGGTGACTGTCATCGCCGGCGCACCCGGCGCGTTCGCGGCCACCGTCGACGGCGCCGCCGTGACGTTGCCGCCCGGCAATCAGGCGCCGTTCACCCTCAACTTCTTGACGGCGTCCTCGGCCGGCGGGACGACGTCGCCGACCACGACGTCGACCACGTAGGTCAGGCCTTCTCCTTCTCGGCCAAGCCGAAGGCATCGAGCAGGAAGGCGTAGACCAGCGCTTCTTCCTTCCAGGCGTCGTAGCGCCCCGACGGGCCACTGTGACCCGCGCCGAGCTCGGTCTTGAGGAGCACCCTCGTCGTGGGCGATTCCGCGCGCAGCTTGGCCACCCATTTGGCCGGCTCCCAGTAGGCCACCCGGGGATCGTTGAGGCCCGCCGTGACGAAGAGGTCCGGATAGGTGCGCGGTGAGCCGTCCTCGTTCTGGCCCTTCACGTTGTCGTAGGGGGAGTAGGTCAGCATGCGGAAATAGGCCGACTCGTCCGCCAGGGGATTGCCCCACTCCTCCCATTCGCCGACCGTCAGGGGCAGCTCGTCGTCGAGCATGGTGGTCACGCAGTCGACGAAGGGCACCTCGGCCACCAGGGCACGGAAGAGCTCGGGCGCCTGGTTGGCCACGGCGCCGATGAGCAGGCCGCCGGCGGAGCCGCCCCGCCCTGTCAGGAGACCCGGCTTGGCGATCCCGGCGTTGATCAGGTGGTGACCGCAGGCGATGAAGTCCGAGAACGTGTTGGCCTTGTGCTCCATCCGCCCGTCCTCGTACCAGGCGCGGCCCATCTCCCCGCCGCCGCGCACGTGGGCGATGGCCACGACGACGCCGCGGTCGTAGAGCGAGAGCCGGAGCGGCGAGAAGGTCGGGTCGATGCTGATCTCGTAGGCCCCGTAGCCGTAGAGCATCACCGGTGCCGGCAGCTCCAGATCCAAGCGATGGACCACCGAGATCGGGACCCGCGTCCCGTCGGGGGCGACGGCCCACTCCCGGTAGGTGACGTAGCGGCCCGAGTCGAAGTCCCCCAGCACGGGCTCCTGCTTGAGCAGCGTCTCCTGGCGCTCGTCCAGAGTGATCTGCAACACGCTCGACGGTGTCACCAGTGAGGTGCGCCCGAAGCGCAGCACCGCCGCGTCTGGCTCGGGGTTGGCCCCGAGCCAGGTCGAGGACGGTGTCTCGATCGATGCGATGATCCAGGCGTCCCCGAGCAGGTCGCCGCTGAAGGGGTCGTCCCGGTCGGGCAGAGGGAGCACGCGCACCTGGGTCTGGGCCTCGGCGCGCTCACTCAGGACCAGGGCGCGGCTGAAGGCGTCGACGTCCTCAAGGCGGGTCCCCGGACGGTGCGGGATCACCTCGCGCCAGGCATCCCTTGCCGAGGGCCCGCCCAGGACGTCGTCCGGCGCCGCCAGCACCCGGAAGTCCTCGGCCTCCTCGTTGGTCAGGACCAGGAACCAGCCCCCGCCGCTCGCGGGCGAGACGTGCTCGACCGAGTACTCCACCCCTTCGGTGCGCGCCAGGACGACGCGGGGATCTGCCAGTGGGTCGGCGGTGGGAATGGCGAGCCACTCGGCCGTGTTGGTGCTGTGCAACCCGATCAGGACCCACGCGGCGTCGCGCGTGGTACCGGTCCCGAGCGAGAAGCGCCGGTCCGGCTCCTCGAACACGAGCACATCGCCGGCCGGGTCGCTGCCCAGCTGGTGGCGCCAGATCTGGAACGGCCGCTGGGCCTCGTCCATCCGGACGTAGAAGACGTAGTCCGATGCGGTGGACCAGGCCAGGCCGTACCCGGTCTCGGGCACCGACTCAGACGCCGCCGGGATGCCAGGGCTCAGGGGCCGGAACTGCAGCTCGTACTTCTCGTCGCCGCTCAGATCGGTCGAGTAGGCGAGCCAGTGGTGGTCGTGGCTGACGGCGG
>DATCEZ010000082.1:0-9657 GCA_036509775.1 Acidimicrobiales bacterium | reverse complement strand
AACAAGGCCGTCGGTTCTTTCGAGTCTCGGGTGCTCGTCACCGCCCGCAAGTTCCCCGGCCTCGGCGTCGTGGGCATGCAGTCCGGGGAGCTCGCCGAGCTCTCCCCGATTGAGAAGGCCCCGCGCCATCTCCAGACCTATCAACCCGAGCTGCCCGACGACGAGTTCACGCAGCCGACCATCGTGGCGCTGCCCGAGGGCGGCGCCAGCACCGGCACGGCGTAGGTCGGCATCGGGCGGTAGCCCTCCCAACAGGGGGGCAGCCCTCCCGTCCGCCTGGAAACACCGCCGACGTACTCTGCCGGGGTGCTCCACGTCCACCGATCCGATCGGGCCGACGCGCTCGTGGCGATGCTGCGGGACGTCGTGGCCGAGCCCCTCGGCGATGCCATGGCAGCCGAGGTGGTCTCGGTGCCCACCCGCGGTATTGAGCGCTGGTTGACGCAACGGCTCTCGGCGCACCTCGGCGCCACGCCCGGACGGCACGACGGCATCTGCGCCAACATTGCGTTTCCGTTTCCCGGGTCGCTGGTGAACGGCGCCCTGGCACTGGCGGCGGGCACCGAGCCGGACTCGGACCCCTGGCTACCCCAGCGGGCGGTCTGGCCCTTGCTCGAAGTCGTCGAGACGCACTTCGACGAGCCTTGGCTGGCGCCGTTGGCCCAGCACATCCGCAACTCCGAGACCGTGCGGGAGTCGAAGCGGTTCTCGAGCATCCGGCACGTGGCCGATCTGTTCGACCGCTACGCGGTGCACCGCCCCGAAATGGTGCGGGGCTGGGCGGAGGGGTCGGGTGATGAGGACGAGGCTGAGGCTTTCTGGCAGGTAGAACTCTGGCGCCGGCTGCGGGCCCGCATCGGGCAGCCGAGCCCGGCGGAACGCCTGGTCGACGCCTGCCAGCGGCTGCGCGACGAGCCCGAGCTGCTGGCCCTCCCGCCCCGTCTGTCCCTGTTCGGGCTGACCCGCCTTCCGGCGAGCTACCTCGACGTGCTGGAGGCGATGGGCGCGGGACGCGAGGTGCATCTCTTCCTCCTGCACCCGTCGCCGGCACTGTGGGAAAGACTGGAGCCGGTCGTCGGCCCGACCTCGCGCTACCTGCTCCGGTCCGACGACCCCACCGCGGGCGCGGCAAGGCATCCTCTGCTGCAGTCCTGGGGTCGCGACGCCCGCGAGATGCAACTGGTGCTCGGTTCGGCCGTTCCACACGGGGAGGGTCCCACCGACGCAGCCCACCCGCAGGAGCCGACGCTGCTGCAGCAGATGCAGGACGACATCCGGGCCGACCGCCCGCCGGCAGGGAGCGCGGGTGGCGACGTCGACCGGAGGCCGTTGCTCGCAGCCGACGACGACAGCATCCGTGTGCATTCGTGCCACGGGCGGGGCCGGCAGGTCGAGGTGCTGCGCGACGCCGTTCTCCATCTGCTGGAGGACGATCCGACGCTGGAGCCCCGCGACATCATCGTGATGTGTCCAGACATCGAGACGTTCGCGCCGCTGATTCAGGCGACCTTCGGCGGGCGCGGCCTGGAGGGCGAGGCGACCGACCCCGAGCGGACGCTCGAAATCCGGCTGGCCGACCGCGCGCTGCGCCAGACCAACCCGGTGATGGGCGTCCTCGCCGAGGTGCTTGAGCTCTCTTCGGCCAGGATCACGGCGACCGAGGTGCTGGACCTGGCCGGTCGCGACCCGGTGCGCCGCCGCTTCCGGTTCAGCGACGACGATCTCTACCGGTTGGAGGAATGGGTGAACGGCGCGTTCGTGCGCTGGGGCTTCGATGCCGCACACCGGAGCTCGTTCCAACTGGAAGGGATCGCGGCCAACACGTGGGAAGCCGGGCTCGACCGGATTCTGCTCGGGGTGACGATGGCCGAGGAGCGGCAACGCCTCTTCGGCGCCACGCTCCCGCTCGACGACGTGGACAGCGGCGACATCGATCTTGCCGGGCGCCTGGCCGAGTTCCTGGAGCGCCTGCAGAAAGGGCTCGACAGTCTCGTCGGCTTCCGCCCGATGAAGGAATGGGCCGCGACGTTGGCGGAGCTCTCCGATTCCCTCGTGGCGACGACGCCGGCCGACGCCTGGCAACGGGCGCAGCTCACCGCGTTGCTCGACGAGTTGATGGGCGAGGCCACCGAGGACGGCGTGGCCAGCGCCGTCGTTCTCAGTTGCGACGACATCCGCTCCCTTCTTTCAGAGCGACTGAAGGGCCGGCCCACGAGGGCGAATTTCCGGACGGGTCACCTGACCGTGTGCACGCTGGTGCCCATGCGCTCCATTCCGCACCGGGTGGTGTGCCTGCTCGGGCTTGACGATGGCAGCTTCCCCCGTCACATCGAACGGGACGGCGACGATCTCACGGCGCGCAACCAGCGAGTCGGTGACCGCGACGCGCGCAGCGAGGACCGTCAGCTCCTGCTGGACGCACTGCTGGCGGCCCGGGATCACCTGGTCGTGACCTACTCGGGTCGTGACGAGCGCTCCAATCTCCGTCGACCGCCGGCCGTTCCCGTCGGGGAGCTGCTCGACGTGGTGGAGCACACGGTGCGAACCGCGACAGGCCGCGTGCGCGACGCCATTGTGTTCGAGCACCCGCTACAGCCTTTCGACAAGCGCAACTTCGAGCGCGACCAGCTCGTGGCGGACCGTCCGTGGAGCTTCGACGCGCTCCATCTGGCCGGTGCCCGCGCCGCCCTGGCCCCCCGTCACGACGCGCCACCGTTCCTCGGTCGCCCACTGGAACCGACCGCCGCCGGCCCCGTCGGACTCGACCAGCTGGAGCGGTTCCTCCGTCACCCCGTGCGGGCGTTCCTGCGCGAGCGCCTCGACATCAGGGTGGGGGACAGGACCCGGGACTTCGAGGATGCCATCCCCATCGATCTCGACGGTCTGGAGCGATGGCAGATCGCCGACCGCGTGCTGCAAGAGCTCTTGGGGGGAGCCGACCTCACCGCCTGCCTCGACGCTGAGCGGGCGCGCGGCGCGCTCCCGCCCGGGCAGCTGGCCGACGCCGAGCTGAGCCGGATCGCCGCCCCGCTGGCCGACCTCGTCGCCGCGGGGCAACACGCAGTGTCACCGGTGTCGCTGGACGCGCACGTGGACCTGCCCGACGGGCGCAGCGTCGTCGGCACGGTGCCCGGCGTGCGAGGGGACATCGTGCACACCGTGACCTACTCGAGGCTTGGTCCGGCGCACCGGCTGTTTGCGTGGGTCCGGCTCCTCGCCCTCAGCGCGACGTGGCCGGAGCGGTCATTCTCTGCGCGCACCGTGGGCCGCAGCCAACGCAGGGGTGCGACGATCGCCATCGCCGACATAGGGCCGCTCGGATCCGATGCGCCGAGCCGGAAGGCGGCAGCGGAGACACAGCTGGCCGCGTTGGTGGAGGTATTCGAGCGGGGGATGTGCGAGCCGCTTCCGCTCTACGCGCGCTCGTCGGCGGCGTGGGCGGGTGCCGTGGCAGAGGGAAGGGACCCCGAGCGAGCCGCCGCCACCGAATGGGCCTCCGCCTATGACTTCCCCAAGGAGGACAAGGAGGCAGAGCACATGCTGGTGTTGGGGGGCGTGCTCCCGTTCCGGGCCGTGCTCGAGCTCGCCGGCGTGCCGCGGTCCGACGAGGTCACGTGGGATCCGTCGGGGTCGACGCGGTTCGGTGCCTATGCGCACCGCCTATGGGATGCGCTCCTGGCGCACGAGCAGGTGGTCGACCGATGACGGTCTTCGCGCCGGTCCCCCGGCCCTTCGACGCCTGCGGTGAACTGCCGACCGGCATGACCCTCCTGCAGGCCAGTGCCGGGACGGGCAAGACCTTCACCATTGCGGCACTCACAACGAGATACGTCGCAGAAGGCATCCTCCCGATCGACCGCCTCCTGGTCATCACCTTCACGCGGATGGCCACCGGGGAGCTGCGCGAGCGGGTGCGGGAGCGTCTGGTGCGGGCCTTCGAAGGCCTGGTGGACATCATCGCCGGCCAAGGGGGTCATGACGACGACGAGCTCGTGCAGCTGCTCGCACGCGGGCCGTCCGACGAGGTGGAGGCCCGCCGTGACCGGCTGGGCAAGGCCATCGCGGACTTCGATGCGGCGACCATTGAGACGACGCACGGGTTCTGTCTGCAGGTCCTCTACGGCCTCGGGACGGCGGGGGACATCGATCGCGAGGTCACCCTGGTCGAGGACGTCAGCGACCTCATGGAGGAAGTGGTCGACGATCTCTTCCTCCGCCGCTTCGCGCACAAGCCCAACGCGCTCGACTTCGACCGCAGCGACGCCATGGAGATCGCCAAAGCCGCGCTCGGGCACCCTGATGCCGACATGGTGCCGCCCTTGTCGCAAGCGGATGACCTGCCGTCCATCCGGCGCCGCTTCGCCAAGGCGGTGCGCCAGGAGATGGAGGACCGCAAGAAGGCGCGCAAGATCCTCACCTACGACGACGTGCTCAGTCGCCTTCGTACGACGCTCTTCGACGATGCGCGCGGCCCCGCCGCCTGCGCGCGCCTGCGTGAGCGCTACGACGTCGTGCTGGTCGACGAGTTCCAGGACACGGACCCGATTCAGTGGGACATCATGCACCGTGCCTTCGGCGAGGGCGGGGCGACGCTGGTGCTGATCGGCGACCCCAAGCAGGCGATCTATGCGTTCCGCGGCGCCGACGTGCATACCTACCTGCAGGCGCGCGACGAGGTGCAGTCCGAATGGACCCTCGACGTCAACTGGCGCAGCGACCAGGCGCTGCTGGAGGCCTACGACGCGCTCTTCGGCGACGCGCAGCTCGGCTCCGCGGGCATCGCCTACAGGAAGGTCAGGGCGGCCGACGCCAACCAGCAACAGCGGCTCGTCGGCAGTCAGGTCGACGTGCCGTTGCGGGCCCGCATCATTCACGGCGCCGACGGCCTCGTCGCGTTGACCGAGAAGCGGCAGCAGCCCAAAGCACCCGACGCCAGGGTCTTCATTGCGCGGGACCTGGCGGCAGAGGTCGTCCAACTGCTGTCCGACGCCCCCGAGCTCATCACCCGGAACCGGGCCGGCGTCGACGTCGGGCGCACGACCGTGCATCCCGGCCACCTCGCTGTGCTGGTGCGGACGAACAGCCAAGCGGTGACCGTGCGCGACGCGCTGCGCGCGGCCGGTGTCCCCGCGGTGATCGGCGGATCCGGTTCGGTCTTTGCCACCGACCCGGCCCTCGAATGGTTGCGCCTCCTACAGGCGCTCGAGCGCCCGACCGCACGGGACCGCGCCTCCCTGGCGGCCCTGACCTGCTTCGTGGGGTGGACGCCCGAAGAGGTGGCCACGGCAGACGAAGGCGAATGGGAGGCGCTGCACTGGTCGCTGCACCGGTGGGCGACACTGCTGCGCGAACAGGGCGTCGCCTCGCTCTATCAAGCCGTCAGCAGCACGCACGAGGTGCCCGAGCGGGTGCTGGCGCGCCCGTCAGGCGAGCGGTTCATGACGGACCTGCGCCACATTGCCCAGCTGCTGCACGAGGCCGGCGTGTCCGACGGCCTCGGGCCCACCGCCATGGCCACCTGGCTGGGGCGGCGGATCCACGACGCGGCGCGGGACGGAGAGAACGAGGAGCGGGCGCGGCGCCTCGAGTCGGACGTCGAGGCAGTGCAGGTGATCACGATCCACCGCAGCAAGGGCCTCGAATTCCCGATCGTGTTCTGCCCGTACATGTGGGACGGGCGGCCCTTCGGCAAGGACACGCACGTGCCCATGTTCCACGATCCGTCCAATGCCGACCGGCGCACCATTGACGTCGGACGCGAAGGGAACGGCTTCGCCCAGCATCAGAAGATGGAGCTGGAGGAGGCGCGCGGCGAGGACCTCCGACTGCTCTATGTGGCGCTGACCCGAGCGCGCCATCAGGCCGTCTTGTGGTGGGCGGGGGCGCAGGACAGCCAGCACTCACCTCTGGCCCGGCTGCTCTTCGATCGTGACGCCCAGGGCGTGGTGGGCCCCTACGGCGCCAAGGCCCGGTCCGACGCAGCAATCGAATCGACCCTGGCCGGGTTGGGCCCGTGCGTCTCGGTCGAGCGGGTCGGCGTGCCCTCGGGAAACCGATGGGAGGAGGGCGACGAGATCCCGCCGCACTTGGAGGCGGCGGTCTTCGACAGGACGCTCGATGTTGGCTGGCGCCGGGCGTCGTATTCGAGCATCACCAGCGGGTTGCACGACCAGCCCGCGGTAGGGAGCGAACCGGAGCAGCAGTTGACCTCCGACGAAGACGTGCCCGTGGTGTCGCTGGGACGGAGCGAAACGGGCCCGGCAGCGGGGGACGGCGCCGTCCCCCTGCAACTGGCCGACATGCCCGGAGGTGCCCTGGTGGGCACGGTCATCCACGGCGTGTTCGAGCACACCGAGTTCGACGTGCTCGACCTAGGGTCGGAGGTGAGGGAGGCGCTGGCCAACGAGGTGGCCTGGCGCAACGTCCACCTGGGCGACACCGGGGAAGTCGTCTCGGGTCTGTGTGCCGCCATCGAGAGCCCCCTCGGCCCGATGGTCGACGGCGTCGCGCTCCGAGCCATCGCCCGGGCGGACCGGCTCGACGAGCTGACCTTCGAGATCCCGCTGGTCGGCGGCGACGCGCCCACGGCGAGCCTCCACCTCGGGGCCGTGGCCGACCTTTTGGAGCAGCACCTCCCGGAGGGTGATCCGGTGGCGCGGTACGTCCCCTCCCTGCGCGACCCCGCCCTAGGCGGGGCCCTCAGGGGCTACCTGACGGGGAGCCTTGACCTCGTCTTCCGCCTGCCCGGCAATCGCTTCTTCCTGGCCGACTACAAGACCAACAAGCTGAGCCCACCCGGGGAGACGCTGACCTCGTGGCATTACCGGCCCGGCGCGTTGCAGGCCGAGATGGTCGCGGCCCACTACCCACTGCAGGCCCTCCTCTACGCCGTTGCCCTGCACCGTTACCTTCGCTGGCGGCTGCACGACTACGACCCCGACACGCACCTCGGCGGCGTCCTCTACCTGTTCGTGCGCGGGATGAGCGCGACCGAGGCCGCGCCGGTGGACGCAGCGTCGGCGCCCGGCGTCTGGTCCTGGCGGCCGCCGGCTTCGTTGATCGAGGCCGTGAGCGATCTCTTCGACCGCGGGGTACCGGCGTGACCGAGCTCGAGACCGTCGACCTGTTCGACGCCCGGCTGGCGCGCGGCACCGGGGGGATGCTGCGCGCCTTCAACGACGCGGGAATCCTCTCGACGTCGGATGTCCACGTTGCGCTGCGGTTGGCCCGGTTGAGCGACGACGACGACGAGGTCGTCTCCTTGGGGGCCGCCTTCGCGGCGCGTGCCCCGCGCCTGGGCAACGTCTGCGTGGACCTGGCCACTATTCACGCCACGGCGGACGCCGACACCGATACGCCGGCGGACATCGGCGCGCTGCCGTGGCCGGCGCCACAGACGTGGATCCGGCAGATGGAGGCGAGCGGGATCGTCGGAGCCGGGCGCCCGCTGCACCTCGAGGGAACGACCTTGTACCTGGACCGCCTGTGGGCCGACGAGCGCATGGTCGCCAACGAACTGCGTGCCCGCTCGGACGGTGCCGCGCCCGGCGTCGACACGGATCTGCTGCGCCGTGGCCTCGAAGAGCTGTTCGGGGACGACCCGGACCAGCGCAGGGCGGCGGCCACCGCCGTCCTGCGACGAATATCGGTGATCGCGGGTGGTCCCGGTACCGGGAAAACGACGACGGTGGCCCGCGTCCTGGCCCTTCTGGACGCCCAGGCAACGGCGGCGGGGCAACGGCCGGCGCTGGTGGCGCTCGCCGCCCCGACAGGAAAGGCGGCGGCACGACTGGAGGATGCCGTCCGTCAGGGGGCCGGCGCCCTGGCCATCGATCAGGAACGGCGGGATCGCCTGCAGTCGCTTCCTGGCAAGACCGTGCACCGGCTGCTCGGCTTCAATCCCGGCAATCGCACGCGCTTTCGTCACGATCGCCTGAACCGGCTGCCCCATGACGTCGTCGTGGTCGACGAGACGTCGATGGTCTCGCTGTCGCTGATGGCCCGGTTGTTGGAGGCGGTCCGCAGTGACGCGCGACTGCTGCTCGTGGGCGACCCCGAGCAGCTTGCCTCGGTCGAGGCCGGGGCGGTCCTGGGCGACATCGTCGGGCCCGCCGCGCTCGGCCCCGCCATGCTGCCCGACGCGCGCCAGGAGTTGGCTGACATCACGGGGCAGGCGGTTCCCGCCGCCGAGGGCACCGTGGCCGCCCCCTTCGGGAAGGGGGTCGTGGTGCTGGGGAACGTGCACCGCTTCGGCCTCGCGATCGCCGCGCTGGCCCAGGCGATCCGAGAGGGCAACGCCGACGAGGCGATGGACATCCTCCGGGCCGGCGATCCCCACGTGCAGTGGATCGCCACCGATGCGGCCGAGGCCGCGCCGTCCGAGGACGCATTGGCCGACGTGCGACGGTTGGCGGTCGACACGGGGCGCGCCGTGATCAGGGCGGCCCGCGCCGGTGACGCGCGGACGGCGATCGACGCGTTGGGCAGCTTCCGTTTCCTCTGCGGCCACCGGCGCGGGCCCGAAGGCGTGGCGACGTGGATGGACACCATTGAGAACTGGCTGCGTGCCGATGTGGAGGGCTTCACCACCGGCGCCACCTGGTACGTGGGTCGCCCGCTCATCGTGACGCAGAACGACTACGGGCTCGATCTGTACAACGGCGACACCGGCGTGGTGATCGAATCACACGAAGGACGCCTGGTGGCCGCCTTCGAGCGGCGGGGCACCATCGCGGAGGTCAGCCCGACCCGGCTGGCCGCCGTCGACACCGTCTACGCCATGACCGTGCACAAGAGCCAGGGCTCCCAGTACGAGGCGGTGGCCTTCCTCGTGCCGGGCCCGGACTCGCGGGTGCTCACCCGCGAGCTGCTCTACACGGCGGTGACCCGGGCCAGGGAGCGGCTCATCGTCGTCGGCCCCGAGCTGTCGATCCGGGCCGCCATTGAGCGGCCGATCACCCGGGCGTCGGGACTTCGGCAGGCCCTCTGGGGCGAGTCGACGAGCGGGGCCTGACCTGACGACGGCCGCAGCCTCCGTTTTGCGACCCCTCCATCCCCCAGCTGCGGTGACCGACTGTTTGGGCTGCGGCGCCAGAGAAAATCCCTGGTCTCAAGGCAATTACAGGTGCCCCACAGCTGAAATTCAGGGCTCTGTCCCATGATGAAGGTGTAACGACTCCGTAACAATCGCGGGGCCTGAGTGAAAACACGGGTGAAATGAAGATTCTGGTTCTCGGAGGAGACGGTTATCTCGGTTGGCCCACGGCCCTGCATCTGTCGGCACTCGGACACGAGGTCACGGTGGTCGACAACCTGGTGCGCCGGGAATACGACCGAGAAATGGGAGTGGACAGCCTGGTCCCCATCGCCTCCCTGGAGGACAGGGTGACACGCTGGGAGCAGGTGTCGGGACACGCCATCGACGTGCGCATCGGGAACCTCACCGACGCCGCCTTCACCTACAGCGTCGTGGCCGAATGCAAGCCCGACGCCATCGTGCACTTCGGTGAGCAGCGGTCCGCGCCGTATTCCATGATCGACCGCGAGCACGCGGTCTACACACAGGTAAACAACGTCGTCGGCAACCTCAACGTCATGTACGCCATTCAGGAGACCGACCCCGACATCCACCTCGTGAAGCTGGGGACGATGGGGGAG
>DATCEZ010000081.1:0-4180 GCA_036509775.1 Acidimicrobiales bacterium | reverse complement strand
TGGGCTCTCCACATCCACCTGGCACCCATGTTGGCACGCCCCACGGGCGCCGACAACGAGTTCGCGTCCCTTCGTGCCTGCCTGCACGGCCGTCTTCACCGCCACGCAGCTTAGAACCCGGCGGCGAGCATCGGCACGCGGTCATCGACTTGCAATGAGCGGCACAGGCCGTGCCCAGGATGTCGAGGCCGCCCCGACGGGCCGCCGGACCACCTCCCTGGGGCCGGGTTCTACGCCTCGGGCTTGGCCTTGCGCCGCATGATCAGGAACGTGATGAGCGCCCCGAGCAGGCCCGAAATCAGGATCACGATGATCAGCGGTGCCTGGCGGTGGAAGACCCAGAAGTCGATCTGCACCTTCCTGATGTTGGCCAGCGCGAACCAGCCCAACAGGATGCCCGCCGCCAGAATCCCGACCAGCCGGAACTGGTGGCCGCGATCGACCTTCTTCTTGCCCCCCCCGTCCTCCTCGAAGGTGGAGGCGTCCGAATGCACCGGCGGTCTGGCCACGACGACCATTCTGCCCTGCCCACGAGCCCGGGGCGCGGTCATCCATCCCAGCCCCTCGCCGCCAGCTGCTATGAGAGTGGTCCCGGAAGGAGGGTCATGACCACGAGCGATGTACTCACCGGCGCCCGCACCATGTGGGAGCTGGTTGACCGCCGAGCGCAGCTGTCGCCGGACCACCCCCTGCTTATCGCCGAGAACGGCGAGACGGTCACCTCTCGCCAATTCCGTGACCGGGCCGAGCGGGTCGCCGCCGGCCTGCACGACATGGGGATCACGACCGGATCCGTCGTGTCGTGGCAGCTCCCGACCCGTATCGAGACCGTCGTGCTGTCGATCGCCCTGGCCCGTCTCGGCGCCGTCCAGAACCCGATCATCCACCTCTACCGCGAGCGGGAGGTGGGCTTCGCGCTGCGCCAGACCGGTGCCGAGCTGTTCGTCATCCCGTCGACCTGGCGCAACACCGACTTCGTCGCCATCGCCGATGGCGCCTTGGCGGGCGCGGACTCCCGCCCGACCATCCTCACGACCGACGGAGGCCTGCCCGAGGGCGACCCTGCCGTGTTGCCTGCGCCACCGGAGGGGACGGCGCCCGAGGAAGCACCGATCCGCTGGATCTACTACACGTCCGGCTCGACCGCCGACCCCAAAGGCGTGCAGCACACCGACCAGACCTTGATTGCCGGCGGCTGGGGCCTCGCCCGCGCGCTCGACATGGGCCCCGACGACGTCGGCTCGATCGCCTTCCCGTTCGCACACATCGCCGGCCCCGACTATCTGGTCACCATGCTGTCGATGGGGTTCCCCGCCATCCTGGTCGAGGCCTTCTCGGCCCCCGACGTGTTGCCGGTCTTCCGCGAGCACGGCGCCACCATGGTCGGAGGGAGCACCGCCTTCTACGTGGCGTACCTCGGCGAGCAGCGCAAGACACCCACCGAGCCGATCCTTCCGTCGTTGCGGCTCATGTCCGGTGGCGGTGCCGCCAAACCGCCCGAGGTTCACTACGAGGTGCGCGACGAAATCGGTGGGCGCGGCGTCGTGCACGGGTACGGCATGACCGAGGTGCCGATGATCGCCAACGGCTCGCCCCACGACACCGACGAGCAGTTGGCTAACACCGACGGGAAACCGGTGGAGGGTGCGGACGTGCGCATCGTTACGCTGGACGGCCGGCCGGCCGGGCCCGACGAGGAAGGCGAGGTGCGGGTGAAGGGCCCGATGGTCTTCCACGGCTACACCGACCCCGCCCTCGACCGCGAGGCGTTCGACGAGGACGGCTACTTCCGCACCGGCGACCTGGGCCGTCTGCGGGCCGACGGGCACCTGAACCTGACCGGCCGCCTCAAGGACGTGATCGTCCGCAAGGGGGAGAACATCAGCGCCAAGGAGATCGAGGACCTGCTCTACACCCATCCCGAGGTGGTCGAGGTCGCGGTCATCGGACTGCCGGACGTCGCGCGGGGCGAGCGCGTCTGTGCCGTCGTGCAGTTGGCAGAGGGGTCGACGGGGCTCGAGCTGGCCGACGTGGTCTCGTTCTGTCGCCAGGCCGGGCTCATGACGCAGAAGATCCCCGAGCAGCTCGAGCTCCGGACGGATTGGCCCCGGGCCGGGACCGGCAAGATCGTCAAGAAGTCGCTGCGCGATCAGTACGCGTCGCAGTGACCACATCCACTCCTGGCGCGCCACGCCCCCGTGGCCTCGTCGTCACACCGGGGCCGCTGGCGGACCGGCCTTACCGCGTCGTGTTCGTCTGTACCGGGAACATCTGCCGCTCCCCCATGGCCGAGGTGATCACGCGGGCCCTGGCGGCATCCACCGACCTGGCCGACGGGTCCTCGCTGGCCGACTATCTCGACGTCCGCAGCGCAGGGACCGGGCCGTGGCACGAAGGCGAGCCGATGCATCCGCTGGCCCAGGTTGCACTGGTCCGCGCCGGGTACCCGGACCATGCGCACGTGGCCCATCAGGTCGTGTCCGCCGAACTCGGGAGCATCGACCTCGTGGTCGCCCTCGATCGCCGCCACCAACAGACCCTGCGCAGCCTGGGCGCCGACCCGGACCGCCTCGCCCTCCTCCGCTCCTTCGACCCCGCCGCCGGTGCGGCCGCTGATGTGCCCGACCCCTACTACGGCGACGACGAGGTCTTCGGCGAGTGCCGCGACATGATCGCCGCCGGCTGCGCCGGGCTGGTCGCCTCCCTGGCGTTCCACTGGGATGCCCGCGGGGTGGCCTGAGACCCGCCGTTCCAGCGGTGCCGTTCCAGCGGTGCCGTTCCAGCGGTGCCGGTCGCAGGATCGCGCCAGCCGCGCGAATCTGCTGGTCAGCCACCGTCTGCCCCGGGGTCCCGGGCGGAGTCTGTGACATAGTGCCGACGTGGTCTCACGAAGGGTCATGCGCCGGCGGCGCCAGTTCACCGTCGGGGGCGCGCTCGTCCTCCTGCTTCTGATCTATTTCGCCTTCTTCACGGGCGGTTCGAGCCCTCCCCCCAAGACCCCGGCAACGACCCATCACGCCGTTGCCACGGCAGAGCGCTTTCCGAAGCACTCCCCGCTCAATCCGGGCTGGACCGGCAACGGCAAGACCGTCACGCTCGGCTTCGGCGGTGACGTCCACTTCGCTGGCGCCGTCGGGACCAACCTGGCCAAGAACCCCTCCACGGCCCTGGGCACGACCATCCCGCAACTCTTCTCCGGGACCCAGCTCCGCATGGTCAACCTCGAGACCACGGTGACCGACGGGACCTGCCCTGAGCCGCAGAACAAGCCGTACATCTTCGACGCCCCGGCCTCGGCCGTCGCGGCCCTCAAGAGCGCGACGGTGTCCGTCGCCACCGAGGCCAACGATCACGGCATGGACTGCGGCGCGCAGGGCCTGTCACAGAACCTGACGATCGCGTCGCAGGCCAGCTATCCGATCATCGGGATCGGCAACACCGCGGCGCAGGCCTTCGCCCCCTACCGGGTGACCATCAACGGTCAGCGCGTGGCGATCATCACGGCGACGCAGGTGATCGCCGACAACCTCGTCACGACGTGGACGGCGTCATCGACCCAGCCGGGCGTGGCCTCGGCGATCGACCCCACACAGCTGGTGCGCGAGGTCCAACAGGCGCGTCGCTCGGCGGACACCGTGATCGTCTACGTCCACTGGGGCACTGAGACGCAGGCCTGCCCGAACCCTCAGCAGGAGCCACTGGCGCAGCAGCTCATTAAGGCGGGCGCCGACATCATCGTCGGCTCGGGCACCCACGTCCTGCTGGGCGCCGGCTACCTCGGCGGCGCCTACGTCGACTACGGCCTGGGCAACCTTGCCTTCTACGACAACACCGCTCCCGAGACCGACAGCGGCACCCTCATCGTCACCGCGCAGGGCCGCCACATCACCGGCGCCGTCTGGCGCCCAGCCACCATCCTCGACGGCGTGCCCCAACCACTGTCGGGCACCCCGGCCACGACGGCGGTCTCGAGTTGGAACGCCGCCCGCAGCTGCACCAACTTGTCGCCGACGCCGACCGCGACCCAGGCCACCATGCGCGGCGAGACCGTGCCCTTCGTGGCGCCGGCGGCACCGCCGCCCACGACCACCACGACAGCGGCGTCGTCGGACGGTGGGAGCACGACGACGACGAGCGCACCGGCATCAGGTGGATCGACGACCAGCACGACCACCTCAGG
>DATCEZ010000080.1:0-8330 GCA_036509775.1 Acidimicrobiales bacterium | reverse complement strand
GCCGCAGCTGTAGCAGAGGGGCGCATCGAGCTGCTCGGCCCGCGCCAGCGCCTGTGCTGCCGGCTCCGAGCCCGCTCGGCCGTTGCTGATCCCGTCCTCGACCAGGCCGACCGACGGGGTCGCCATCTCCTCTACGCCCGGCAGCGTCGGCTGTGTCCGTTCCTGCGTGGAGAGGATGCCGAGGTCCGAGCGCTCCTCGACCGTGAGGAAGTCGAGGGCCATCCGGCGGAAGATGTAGTCGATGAGGCTGGTGGCGATGCGCAGCTCCGGGTCGTCCGTAATGCCGGCCGGCTCGAACTTCATGTTGGCGAACTTGCGCACGAAGGTGGCCAGCGGCACGCCGTGCTGCAGGCCGAGGCTGATGGAGATGGAGAAGGCGTCCATGATCCCGGCCAGGGTCGACCCCTGCTTGGAGACCTTGACGAACACCTCGCCCGGACGGCCGTCCTCGTACTGGCCGACCGTCACGTAGCCCTCGCAGTCGGCCACCCGGAACGAGAACGTCTCCGAGTTGCGCTTGCGGGGCAGGCGTTCGCGCACCGCACCAACCACGACCGACGAGGACACCCGCTGCTGCTCGCTGAGCAACGCCGCCTCGAGCTCGGCGATGCGGGCCGTCACGGCACGGTCACGGGCCTCGGCGTCGGAGCCGGCCGGTGCCGTGTCGCCGCCCACCGCGGCGGGCTCCTTCTTGGTCGTCGACAGCGGCTGGGCCACCTTGCAGTTGTCCCGGTAGATGGCCACGGCCTTAATGCCCAGGCGCCAGGCGTCGATGTGCAGCTGCTCCACGTCCTCGACGGTGACGTCCACGGGCATGTTGACCGTCTTGGAGATGGCGCCGCTGATGAAGGGCTGCACCGCCCCCATCATGCGGATGTGGCCCGAGTAGTGGATGGTGTTGTCGCCCATGGAGCAGGCGAAGACGGGCAGGTGTTCGGCAGCGATGTGCGGCGCGCCGAGGATCGACATGTTCTCGTTGATGTAGCGCACAATGTCCTCGGCCTGCTCGACGCCGTAGCCGAGCTTGGCCAGCGCCCGCGGAATGGTCTGGTTGACGATCGACATCGTGCCGCCGCCCACCAGCTTCTTGGTCTTGACCAGTCCGAGGTCGGGCTCGACCCCCGTCGTGTCGCAATCCATCAGCAGGCCGATGGTCCCGGTCGGGGCCAGCACCGACGCCTGCGAGTTGCGCACGCCGTAGGCCTCGGCCAGGTCGACCGCCCGGTCCCAGGACTCCTGAGCCGCCGAGAGCAGCTCGGGCGGCACGACGTCCTCGTCAATGCGGGCCGCCTCGGCCTGGTGCATGCGCAGGACGTTGAGCATCGGCTCGGCGTTCTCGTGGTACCCGGCGAAGGGGCCCATGCGGGCGGCGGTCTTGGCCGATGTGGCGTAGGCGTGGCCCGTCAGCAGCGCCGTGATGGCGGCCGCCCAGGCCCGTCCGGCGTCCGAGTCGTAGGGCAGGCCCTGGGCCATGAGCAGTGCGCCCAGGTTGGCGTAGCCGATGCCGAGCTGGCGGAAGGCCCGCGTCGTCTCGCCGATGCGGTCGGTCGGGTAGTCGGCGTTGCCGACAATGATCTCCTGCCCGGTGAACACGACCGCCACGCCGGCCTTGAAGCCCTCCACGTCGAACTCGTCGTTCTCGTCGAGGAACGTCAGCAGGTTCATGGACGCCAGGTTGCAGGCCGAGTCGTCGAGGTGAACATACTCACTGCAATTGCGTACAACTACCCCATTTACCACGTACGAGTGGTTACGCGGCTCGCTCAAGTTGTAGGTCAGCTCGACCCCGTCGTTGGTGCGCTCGAGTAGGTGGGCCGTCGTCCGCGCCGCGTACGGGTGCCTCGGAGCGTCGACGACAAGGCTGCGCAGCAAGGCGGCCTTGCGACTGAGCGAGAAGCCGATGTGCTGGGCAAAGCGGACTACGGACTCGGACGTGATGCGGAGGTCGTAGGCGGCCGAGTTGCCGTACCGCTTGGTTTCGCCAAGCTTGTTCGTGTAGGTGAACGAACCTTCCTTTGACGGTTCCTTGGTCTGGTACACGTGGCTCATGATGCCGAACGTGCCGAGCAGGGTCTGCACGCCGCGCAGGAGCTCGGGCGAGCTGGACCCCAGGCCGACGTAGCGTCCCTGCGCTCTGGTGACGACGCACCCGTCGGCGTCGTACAGGCCCCGCAGGAACGCCGACACCATCTCGGCCGGCGCCTGCTCAATCGACCACGGCACCGTCTTTTCGGGCCCCTTGACCGACTTGACCCCCAACGCCTCAATGAACTGCTTGAACGCCCGTCGGGCCAGGCGCAGCTGGACCGTGCCGTTCGCCTGCTCGGACAGCTTGATCGGGCGCTCGCAGTTCACCCAGTCGAGCAGCTCGGCATGCCGCGGCAGAATCTCGTCCCGGTCCTCCTCGCTCCCGTAAATGGAGGCCACCGTCGTGCCCGAGGTCGATCCGTCACCAACAATCCAACCGAGATAGTGCGCGAACTCCTCCGACCACATGTCGGGGAAGCGCAACGGCAGCGCGTGGTCACCCTTCGTCCAGTAGTCCGCTGGATCCGACGAGACGGGGAGGCCTAGGTCGGCCTCGACCGCCGGAGCCTCGAGGTCTAGAAGCTTCACCTCGTCCTCAAAGAGGAGATGGCGAGCTTCCACGTAACCCCGGTTGGCCGTGAAGATCTTGTGGGAGGGCGTGCACCGCAGCTCCACTCCGTTGTCGAGGCGCACCTTCACGATGTCGTTGTATCCCGTGATCATGAAGGCCTCGGGTGAGGTGACCACCATCTCCTGTGCCGGCTGATCAGGGTTCGTGGCGTCGTGCGTGTAGATCCCGAACGACTCTCCCCCGTTTGCCCGCTCGAGGAGCTCCCGGAACGGGATAAGCCCCTTGTCTGTGTGGACCTTGGCCGAACCGGGGAAGCACGGGTTGGAGCCGTTGATGCGGCCCGTCACCGGCGCCGTGTGCCAGCGGTTGATGGTGGTGTCGTACTGCAAGCCCGGGTCGGCGCACTCCCAGGCCGAGTGGGCGATCTGGCGGAACAGGTCGCGGGCGGGCACGGTCCGGATGACCGAGCCGTCGGTGCGCGCCGTCAGGTTCCAGTCGCGCCCGTCGATCACGGCCTCCATGAACTCGTCGGTCACCCGGACCGAGTTGTTGGCGTTCTGGTACTGGGTGGAGTGGCTGTCGGCCCCGTCGAGGTCCATGTCGAAGCCGGCGTCACGCAGGACCCGGGCCTTGCGCTCCTCGATCGCCTTGCACCAGATGAAGTCCTCCACGTCCGGGTGGTCGGCGTCGAGGATCACCATCTTGGCGGCGCGGCGCGTCTTGCCTCCGGACTTGATGGTGCCGGCCGACGCGTCGGCGCCGCGCATGAAGCTGACCGGGCCCGAGGCCGTGCCCCCGCCCTTCAGGAGCTCGTGCGAGGAGCGGATGCGCGACAGGTTGACGCCGGCACCCGAGCCGCCCTTGAAGATGATGCCTTCCTCGGTGTACCAGTTGAGGATCGAGTCCATCTTGTCCTCGACGGACAAAATGAAGCAGGCGCTCCCCTGCTGGGGCACTCCCTGCACGCCGATGTTGAACCACACCGGCGAGTTGAAGGCAGCCTTCTGGTGGATGACGAGGTACTTGAGCTCGTGGTTGAAGACCAGGGCCTCCTCGTCGTCGACGAAGTAGCCGTCCTTGATGCCCCAGGCGGTAAGCGTGTCGGCCACCCGGTCGGCCACCTGGCGCAGCGACCACTCGCGCTCCTCGGTGCCGAGGGTCCCCCGGAAGTACTTCTGCGCCAGAATGTTGGTGGCGTTCACGCTCCAGGACTCGGGCACCTCGACACCCAGCTGCTCGAAGGCCACCGTGCCGTCCCGGAAGTTCGTGATGCGCGCGTCGCGGCGCTCCCAGGTCACTTCGTCGTAGGGGTGCACGCCTTCGGTGGTGAAGTGCCGGCGGATGCCGATCTCGGATCGCTGGGGGGCGATGGCCATGGCGCTGGGGTCCTCCTGTGGTGTCGTTCTGGGGGATGTCACTGCTTGCCTGCGGTGCTACTCACTTGCTACTGCCTGACTTCTTTTGCCTGCCGGTCGTCGCCGTCAGCCCGCCCCCAGTTCAGCGGAGCGGTGTCTCACGGCGTGTCTGCCGATCCAGCGCCTGGAAGGGGGGTTGAATCGCCTCACCACAACATGTTGTGGTTGGCCCCTCCCCGAGACACGAGATGATGTGTCATTACAGCACTGTAGTTACGCCCTTGTCAACCACTCACGTGCAGCATTCCTGCTGGTCACGGGCCATTCGCGATTGTTTGCGCGCGAGACCCGCCCGGAAGGGCCCTCAGGGCGCCGAATACACGCGAAACGTTAACGTCGGCACCTCATGGGAGGGGTCGTCGTCGCCATCGATGCGGGCACGTCGGGCGTGCGCGCCCTCGCCGTCGACGGGCAGGCACGGGTCGTCGACGTGGCTTATCGGGAGCTGACCCAGCACTTCCCCCGCCCCGGCTGGGTGGAACACGACCCCGACGACATCTGGGACAGCGTCCGCGCCACGCTGGACGAGCTCGGTTGCCGCCTGGTCGAGCGGGGCGACACGGTGGCCGCCATCGGCATCACCAACCAGCGCGAGACGCTGGTCGCCTTCGACCGCTCGACCGGCCGGCCGCTCCACCGGGCCATCGTGTGGCAGGACCGGCGCACCGCGGCCCTGTGCGCCGAGCTGACGGAGGCGGGCCATCTCCCTTTGGTGCGCGCCACCACGGGCCTCGTGCTCGATCCGTATTTCAGCGCCACCAAGGCAGCCTGGCTCCTCCGACACGGCGATCTCGCCCTGGCGGCCGACGACCC
Organism: Acidimicrobiales bacterium; assembly: GCA_036509775.1. Taxonomy (GTDB): domain Bacteria; phylum Actinomycetota; class Acidimicrobiia; order Acidimicrobiales; family RAAP-2; genus Bog-473. The sequence continues at coordinate 3,503 of DATCEZ010000080.1, read as the reverse complement.
GAACCTCTCCTTCTGCACGGTGGACAGCTGGGTGCTGTGGAACCTGACCGGTGGCACCCGCGGTGGCGTCTACGCCACCGATCCCTCCAACGCCAGCCGCACGCTCCTGTTGGACACGGCCACACTCGCCTGGTCCCCCGAGCTGTGCGACCTCTTCGGCGTGCGCCTGCACACGCTCCCCGAGGTGCGCCCGTCGGCGGGCCGCTTCGGCCACGCCGCACTGGGCGACCTGGGCCCGACGGCAGCCCTCCTCGACGGCGTCCCGGTCGCCGGCGTGTTGGGCGACCAGCAGGCCGCGTTGTTCGGGCAGGCCTGCTTCGAGCAGGGGATGGTGAAGGTCACCTACGGCACCGGCAGCTTCGCACTGGCCAACGCCGGCCGCGACCGGCCGCCGGCGCCCGACGGCCTGACGGTCAGCTGCGCCTGGGACCTCGGGGAGCACGGCGACGACGCGCACGGTCGCGTCGCCTACGCGCTCGAAGGTTCGACCTTCGTGTCGGGCGCCGCCATCCAATGGCTGCGCGACGGGCTCGGCATCATCTCGTCCGCCGCTGAGGTCGGCCCCTTGGCGGCATCGGTGCCCGACAGCGGCGGGGTGACCTTCGTGCCCGCGCTCACCGGCCTCGGCAGCCCGTGGTGGGATCCCCACGCGCGCGGCATCGTCACGGGGCTCACGCGTGGCGTCGGCCGCGCCCACCTCGCCCGGGCCTGTGTGGAGGCGATGGCGTTCCAGGTGCGCGATATGACCGATGCCATGGCCGCCGCGTCGGCCCACCCACTGTCCGCGCTGCGGGCGGACGGGGGCGCCGCCGCCATGGACCTCCTCCTCGCGCTGCAGGCCGAACAGAGCCGCATGCCGGTGGCGCGACCGGCCTCCCTCGAGTCGACCGCGCTGGGCGCGGCGACGGTGGCCGGCCTGGCCGAGGGGATGTGGTCGTCGCTGACCGAGCTGGCCGGGCTGTGGCGTGCCGAGACCGTCTTCGAGCCAGAGCTGCCCGTCGAGCTGACCGACGCTCTCCACGGCGGGTGGCGCCGTGCCGTCGAGAAGTCCATGGTGTGGGCCGACATCGACGCCGACTGACCCTCTGGCGGCACGAGCGCACGAATCCCGTGCCCCACGCACGAAAACTGCGGCCTGGTGCCGCATTGGCCCTACCACCGTCGCGGCGCTACGGACACAATGGAGCCGGGGCGCCGAGCTGGGCGCGGGCGAACGGGCGCCTGTCAGAGGTCGGTCCCAGGGAGGGCAGCGTGAAACGTCGCGATGCCAGAGTGCAGGGCGCAGCACGCCGCTCCCATAGGCCCGTGGCGCGGCGGGCGGGTGCGGTGGCCGCCGGGCTCCTCGTCGTGGCCGGAACGACGACCCTGTTCGACGCGTCGTCGACGGTCCTCGGGAGCGCACCTCCCGGCGAGACGCTGAGCTGTAACGACAACTGGGTCGGAGGGGGCGCCTCCAGCGACTGGGACTCGGCCGCCAACTGGAGCACCGGGGTGCCGAGCGGCCCGGACATCAGCGCGTGCATCACCGGCAACGCGAACGTGACCCTCACCGATGTGTCGCCCTCCATCAGCGCGCTCACGGTGGCCGCCGGCAGCAGCCTCACCATCGGCGACGGCACCGGTTCGGCGACCCCGAGCCTGAGCATTTCGTCCGGCCTGCAGAACAGCGGGTCACTGACTGTTGGCGCCACCGGGACGTCGGGCCACCCCGGTCTCTCGCTGGGCGGGCCGATCACCAACTCGGGCACCATCACGGTGGACGGCACCATGGCCATCAGCGGGGGCGTCAGCGCCGGCGGCGCCGGCGGCGGCATCGCCACCGCGGTGCAGAACGACGGCACCATCGGCGTCGCTCCCGGTGGCCTGGTCGACGGGGACCAGGCCACCACCATCACGAACAACCCAACGGGCGTCCTGGCCTTCGGCATTGACGGGCCGCCCGGCTCCCTCACGGCCTACGGTCGCATCACCGGGTCCACGCTGGCTCTCGGCGGGACGGCGGACCCGGTTGACGAAGACGGTTTCACGCCGCCATCCGGCGCGGAATACTTCGTCGCCGACGGACCATCGACCGGGAACTTCGCCACCGTCTCGGACGGCGCCACAGCGGACTACTCGCATGCCGATCAACTCGGGCTGATCGGTGGGGCTCCCGCCACCGCCACGGTGACGCGGGTCACCAGCTCTGTTCCGGCGGGCTCGCTCTTCGGGAAGCCCGTCGGGTTGACGGCAGTGGTCACCCCGACGTCTGGCGGCGACCCAACCGGGTCGGTCTCCTTCTTCGCGGGTGACCTCCCCCTGGGCAGCTCTCCGGTGACGACCAGCCCGGCCGGTGTGACCAGCGCCACTGTGACGACCGCTGATCTTCCTGCGCCTGACGCGTCCATCACCGCCTCCTACAGCGGCGACGTCCTGTTCGGCCCCAGCACGTCGACCGCCCTCACCCAGGTCGTGCTCCCGGATCCCACGACGCTGGCGATCACACCTTCCGTGCCCAGCCCTGAGGCCGGTCAACCCGTCACGGACACGGCCACTGTCACGGCGACGTCGCAGAGCTCCGCCCCGCCGACGGGCACGGTGTCGTTCACCGAAGACGGCAGCCCAGTGTCCGGCTGCCAGTCCCTGGCCTTGCCGGAGGGCGCCCCCTTCCAGGCCGCCTGCACCGAGAGCTTCGGCTCGGGGGCCACGCACGCCATCGTTGCGATCTACAGCGGTGACGTCGACAACGCCGGCAGCACGGCCACATTGGCGCAGACGGTCGGCCAGGTCCCGACGGTGACCGCCATCACGTCGTCGACCCCGGGCACCCAGTACGGGCAGATCGCCGTTCTCACCGCCACCATCACGCCGTCCGGCAGCGCGGCGGTCGACCCCAGCGGCACCGTCACGTTCTCCGACGGCTCGTTGCCGCTGGGGACCGTGGACGTCTCGGACACAGGTGGCACGGCCACCGCAACCCTTGACACCTCCAGCCTGGTGGAGGGCGCCCACTTCGTCACGGCGACCTACAGCGGCGACCCGACGTACGCCACCAGCACGACACTCACGCCGGTCACCGTCGACGTGGCCGAAGCGCCGACAACGGTCACGGTCGACGACGCGTCCTCACAGTCCGTGGTCGGTCAGACGGTCGTCTTCACCGCGTCCATCGCCTCGCCCGCGCCGGGAATCACCGGCACGGTCCAGTTCGCTGACGACGGGGAGCCCATCGGAAGCGGAGTGGTGTCCGGCGGGCAGGCAACATTCGAGACATCGGCCCTCGCACTCGGCGCGCACGCGATCACCGCCGTCTACGAGGGGGACGACAACTTCATCGGCGGCTCATCGACGAACACCGTTATACAGACGGTCGGCCAGGCCGCGACGGCGACCGAAGTGACCAGCGCGCATGACCCGGGCCTGGTCGGACAGTCCATCACCTACACCGCAACGGTCGCCGTGGCGACGCCCGGATCCGGTACGCCGACGGGCACGGCGTCGTTCAGCGACGACGGGAATCCCAT
>DATCEZ010000079.1:0-4045 GCA_036509775.1 Acidimicrobiales bacterium | reverse complement strand
AAAGTATTTGAAACCCCAATGCAATGATTCGGCACCAGGCACGGTCGGATCCGGCGCAGGCACCCGAAACGGTCAACGACGCGCCTGGTCAAGGCCCTGCCGAACCAGTCGTCCGCGCTAGCCTCCCCCGGTGCGCGGTGACGAACTTGCCGGCGAATTGTTGCAGACCGTCCTCACTGCGGATCCTCTCGAGGGTTCGCTCTTCGGCTTTCCCGGCTACGACGAACTTCTGCCCGACTTCGGCCGGGAGGCCGAGCAAGAGCACGCGCGGGCCCTGGAGTCCATCGCCACACGGGCCGAAGAGGCGCCCGAGGACGGTCTGACCGAGACGGAGCTGCAGACGCTCGATTTCGTGCGCTGCCTCGCCCGCGGCATGGCCGACGCCGCCACGGTGCCCATCATCGAATTCACCGTCAGCGACACGTTCGCGGCCCCGGTCGGCAACGTGCTGTCGACACTCCCCAAGGTCCTGGTGGACACCAACGAGCGGCGTGAGGGCTACCTGGCGCGACTGCACGGCCTGCCGGGCATGCTCTCCACGGTGGCCCAACGCCACGAGGACGGCGCACGGCAGGGTCGCACGGCAGTGCGCCGGCTCGTCGAGGCCGCCATTGCGCAACTTGACCTCATGATTGCGGATCCGACCATGGGCGCCATGGTGCGGACCGACCACGATGCCGCCTTCGTCGACGCCGTCTCCGCCGCCATCGACGGCCACGCCCGTCCTGCGCTCGTTGCCTACCGGGACGCGCTCAGGACGACGGTGCTCCCCTACTCCCGCGACGACGACCACCCGGGACTCTGCCACCTCCCCGACGGCGAGGAGATGTACCGCACGCTGGCCCGGCTGCATACGTCCATGGACTCGTCCCCCGAGGAGCTCCATGCCATGGGTTGCGAGATCGTCGAGGAGGTGATGGAGGAGATGATCGAGACCGGGTCGCAGCTGTTCGGGACGACCGACATCTTCGAGATCTTCGAGCACCTCAACGACGCCTCACTGCGCTATGGCAGCCGGGAGGAGATGTTGGAGCACGCCCAGCGGGTCGTCGCCGCCGCCGAAGCGGAGGCACCCAAGTGGTTCGCCACCGTCCCCGACGTGCCCTGCACGGTGGCAGCCGTCCCCGAGGCGGAGGAGCTGGGCATGACCAGCGCGTATTACGTGCCCGGCGCCATCGACGGCTCGCGGCCGGGGACGTACTACCTCAACACGTCCGAGCCCGAGAGTCGCCACCGCTACGTGGCGGAGGACATCGCCTTCCACGAGGCGGTGCCGGGCCATCACTTCCAGCTCACCATCGCCATGGAGTCGAAGGATCTGGCCCCGGCCCGCCAGGTCCTCGGTGACACGGCCTGCGCGGAGGGCTGGGGCCTCTACAGCGAACGGCTGGCCGACGAAATGGGCCTGTACACCGACGACCTCGCCCGCATGGGCCTTTTCGTCGCCGACTCGTGGCGGGCCAGCCGGCTCGTCGTCGACACCGGCCTGCACGCCATGGGATGGACCCGGCGGCGTGCCATCAGCTGGATGGCCGACCACACGCCCCTCCCCCGCATTGAGGCCGAGAACGAAATCGACCGCTACATCTCGTACCCGGGCCAGGCGCTGGCCTACATGGTGGGCCGACGCGAGATCGTGCGGCTACGGACCGAGGCGACCGAGCGACTGGGCGAGCGCTTCGACCTCAGGGAATTCCACGACCTGGTGCTCCGCGCCGGCATTCTGCCGCTGCCCGCTCTGAGCCGCACCGTCGAGCGCTGGGTCGGTCGCCTCTCCGTCTAGCGGGGTGTGCCGGTTACTGGTCGAAGCAGAGGTTGTTCCGCAGCGCGTCCTCGACCAGGTCGACCCATTGGCGCGGCGTCCAGTCGGCCACGTCGGCCCGGGCGGCCATTTCGAGCTCGAGCGGGATCAACACCGACGCCTGCAGGTCGGCCAGCGTGAACTCCAGGTCGGTCAGGTCCAGCACCTCGAAGGCGAGGTACGAGCGGGCGACGCGCCAGCTGCGGCTGGCCTGACGGGGCCAGTGGGGCCGCAGGACGCACTCGCCGATCCGACGGGCATCGCCGTGGGCCAGCAGGTTCATATAGGTCCAGACCGGGACCTCCATGCCCTTGTCGTCCCAGTACTCGGCCAGGGTGCCGCCGAGGAAGGCCTCGCACTCCAAGGCGATCGTCCCGCAAGCCGTGTCCTGCTCGCTGTTCTGCACGCTGCGCTCTCCCTTGCCGCAGAGGGGCGCTCCCGCCACGGGAGCTGTCTGACCATCCGCTCCTTTCATTGTCGTGGCGGTACTGGTCGCGCCTTAGAGGCGAAAGTCCCCATGTCCCGCCCACATCTGCGCGACACACCGGTTCCGTCCTCAGGAAAGGCCGGATCCGGGCGCGAGGAGGCCGCCCGACCGGCCAGGACCACACCGAAGAGGGACACCGCGGTGATGTGCATGGCCGTGCACCACAGGCAGATGGCGCCGATGCGGAAGAGCTCGACGTAGACGAGATACAGCACCATGGCGGCGCCGGCGCCCGACACCACCAGCCGGGCGCCGTCGACCCACGGTGCCGCGGCGCGCCAGGCCCACGGCACGGTGAGCCCCGTCATCACCACCGCCCAGGCCAGACCGAGGACGGCCAGCGGGACACCGAGCACGACCGACCACGAGCTCGTCGTCACCAGCGTGCAGTTGACGATGCCCGTGTCGGGACAGGCCAGCGCCGTGGGGTCGCTGTAGTGCGTGACCGTCAGGTAGGTGGCGATGGCCAGTGCCACCAGGGAGAGGCCCAGCGAGGTGACCGGCACCCAGGCGGGGACCCGGCGACGGGTTGGGGGCCGGGGCCGGGTCCGGATCCGGCTCACGGCGTGCGTTGTCGCCATGGTCAGGCCCCCAGCTTCTGGGCGATCGCTGCAATGGTCGCCGAGCTGCCCACGCCCGACGGCTGGTTGCCGGTGACCGAAGAGATGGCCGCCGTGATGTCATTGGCCGCACCGTCGATCGCCTGCGCCACCGCACTGTCGGGGTTCGACAGGTCGGCGGCTATCTGGCTGCGGGACAGACCCTGGAGGACCTGCGGCGAGAAGCTCGACCCGGTGATCACGTAGCGATTGGCGATATCGAGGAAGGGGATGCTCCCCTGCGTGTCGTACTTCGCCATCAGGGCCGATTGGGCCGCTGTCGGTGCCTGCAGGGCCTTGTAGCTGCTCCCGTCCGGTTGGTTCGTGGCCTCCTCCACGGCCTGGAAGTCGAGGTAGGAGCTCGAATAGGTCGACCCGTAGAACGACAGCGTCTGCGTGTCGGGGAACTCGTCGGAGTCCGACGAGTGCGTGCCCGACAGGTTCTCGAAGGTGCCGAAGCGCGACAGGGCCACCGCCAGGGACCAACGCTCGGCGGCGCAGAAGGGGCAGTATTCGGCGCCGATGTAGGTGATCAGCGGCTTGCCCGCGCCGTCCTTGGCGATGGTGCTGTCCCCGGTCCCGGTCGGTAGGACCACCGAGGACGGGCTGCCCACCGAGTCCAGTGTCGCCGTCGGCACGGTCAGGGCGGCGAGGATCTGGGGGGACAGCGTGGTGGTTCCCGGGTCGGCCGTGGCCGTCGCTCCCCCGGTCGACAGGTGTGAGGACGCCGAGGCGGGCGGGTTGGAAGTCCCGGCCGCCTTGATCACGACCATGGTGGCGATGGCGGCCACCACCAGCACGACCGGGACCAGGGCCGTCAGGACCGGATGGCGGGTGCGGAAGCGCTCCCTGGGGGCCGGGGTCGAGGGCCTGCCCTTGTTGCTCTTGGCGTTGGCGTTGGCGTTGGCGTTGGCATTGGCGTTGGCCTTGGCTGTGCCGTTGCGGGTGTTCGTCTTGGATGCGGGGGCGGTGCGCGCCGGGCGCGACGGCCCCTCGTGGGACTTCGACATGGTGCCGTGTTCTCCTTCATTGGGACCGAGCTGTGCGCAGTGCGCGCAGCTCGGAGGCTCGAGACGGAGGCCGGCGATGGCACGGCCTCACGGATTGCAGATGTCCTCAGCCGGGTGACGGGCCACGTGGGTGGCGGCGCCGGCCGAG
>DATCEZ010000078.1:0-5767 GCA_036509775.1 Acidimicrobiales bacterium | reverse complement strand
GGGTGGCGGCCACGCCGGCGGCGACCACCAACAGGTACACGGCGAGCCGCTGGGTCTGGATCGCCTCCACGAACAGCAGCACTCCGAGCGAGAGCTCGAGGAGCGGCAGCCGCCGCGTCCAGATGCACGCGACGAGGACAGCCAAGGGGACGCAGTAGATGAGCAGCGTCGTGACAGAGTGGAAGTTCGGTGAGTTCCACTCCGTGATGTACTGCGCGATCTGCCCGTTGCGTGACACGGCGACGTCGTAGGCCAGCAGGCCCGGACCGTAGGGCGTGAGGCAGGATGCGAGCACGCTCCCCAGCAGCGCCAGGGCGAGCGATCCGGTGAAGGGCGACTGGTGCACGCCGCCGATCCGCTGCACGAAGCGCTCCGGCATCAGCGACCAGCCCAACTCGACGGCCAGCACGAAGAGCCCCAACAGGATGGAGCCGTGAGTGTTGACCCAGAGGAGGCAGAGGAGAGGAAGGAGCAGCAGCCAGCGCGGGTTGGCCCGCGCCTTGGTGAGCAGGAGCAGCTCGAGTGGAAGCCAGACCAGGGAGAAGTCGAGCCCGCGGTCGCCCGCCACGATGCCGGCGATGAGGGCGGCGAGCACAAGGACGATGGCGACGACCCGTCCGCCCCGCGCACCCAGGGCGCGGGCGTAGGCGGCCGTCGTGATGAGACAGAGCCCGCCGAGGACGATGGCGTAGAGGCTGTAGGCCAGGTTCCCGAAGGCACGGAACAGGGTGGCGAGGGCGATCTCGGATCCCCACTCGTCGGTCACCCAGCGCCGGTGTGACTCCGTGTAACTGAACGGGTCGAGACCCATGAAGGCGTGATGGGCCAGCATCCACTGACCGGCCGCCAACGACCAGAACTCGTCGTTGGACAGGTCGTGCGCGCGGGCCACCCCTGCGACGAGGCCGATCCCGATGACGATGCCGACGATCTCGATGGCGCGTTGTGGGATCGGGCCGCGACGCCGGCCGCTGCTGCTGCGGCGCGGCGGAGCATCCGGCAGACCTGCTCCGACAGCGGCGGCGCCGGTCGTCGGCACATCGAGTTTCTCGACGACCCGGGCGCTCGCCTGCACTGCTCCCCCCTCACACCGGTCCCCCACCGGTCTCCCTGCGTGCACGGTACAACCCGTCCCCACATGGCAGCGTGGCCGGACGGTTGCGATCCCGTCGCTTCGCGTCCGCTCAGCAGCTGGGCTGCAGGACGAGCGCCTTGACGAGCGAGGGCCACTCGTAGACGATGCCGCGGACCCAGGCCCAGAAGCCCGGTGGCGTGACGCCGACCTCGAGCACCTGACCCGGATAACAGCGGCCGATGCGCAGGCGCGCCCGCGTCGCCTGCGTCGTCGGCATCACGACGATGACCCGGTCCCAGTGGTGCACGGCCGCCAGCCGAGCGATGGCACGACCCTCGCCCTGCGTGGACAAGGGGTTGGCCCGGAAGCACAGCAGCCGGACGGAAGGAACCTCGGGGAGGACGGAGCCGTGGCACCCAGAACCCGGAACGAGCGAGAGCACGACCGTCGGTGCATAATGCTCCCGCGCCAGCGCCACGCCTTCATCGAACGGTCCGGCACCGTTGCCGCCCAGCACCACAATGGCGCTCGAGCGCTGCGGCGCGTTCACATCGGGGTAGACGAAGAGGAGCAGCGTCAAGGCCACGAAGGCCAGGACCAACACGACGACCGCCGCCGCGACGGCCACGAGGGTCCGGCGCTTCGACGTCAGAGGCACTGGCGCTCCGCACCTGACGGCGGGGAAGTCCGCGGCGAGGTCGATGGGGGCAGCGCCGGCGGCGGCGGCGGCGGCGGCGGCGGCGGCTCACCACAAAGTCGACGGGCGGTAGCGATACACTGTCCACCGTGCGATAGAGCCTGACGCGCCCGACGGTCACAGCACTCTGCGACCACGTCCATCCGCCGTCCTCTTTCCCCGTCCCGGAGTTCCGCATGTCCCCTGCTTCTGCTTCTGCCGCACCGCACGCGACGCTGGTCGCCCGCCATCTGCACCACGAGCGCGGCGGACACGTGGTGCTCGACGACGTGTCCTTCTCCGTCGGTCCCGCCACCTGCCTGGGCGTCGTCGGCCCGAACGGGATCGGCAAGTCGACCCTCCTGCAGATCCTGGCCGGCCTGTTGGTCCCGACGGCCGGGGAGGTCAGGGTGGAGCCGCCCAACGCCACCGTCGGGTATTTGAGCCAGGAGCACGGACACGATGATGACAAGACCGTCGCCGACACCCTGACCCGGCGCGCCGGCGTGACGGCCGTGGAGTCGGAGCTGGCCGCAGCGGCCTCGGGTCTGGCCGCCGGCGGATCGGCGGCCGAGGAGCGATACGCGGTCGCCCTCGAGCGCTACGAGGCCGTCTCGGCCGGGGACTTCGAGGCCCGGTTGGTCAGCGCCTGCGCGCAGGTGGCGCTCCCACCCGACGTCGCCGGACAGCCAGTATCGACCTTGTCCGGTGGGCAGCAGGCCAAGGTGGCGCTCGCCGCCATTCTGCTCGCCCGCTTCGACCTCACCCTCCTCGACGAGCCGACCAACGATCTCGACTTCGAAGGCCTGGCGCGCCTTGAAGACATGGTGATCCGACGCACCGGCGGCATGGTCATCGTCTCTCACGATCGCGCCTTCCTCGAACGGACGGTCACCGACGTCCTCGAATTGGACGAGCACTCCCGCGGCGGCATGGTCTACGGGGGCGGCTGGGTGGCCTACCAGAGCGAGCGCACCGCTGACCAGGCCCACGCCGTCGAGGACCACGCCGTTTACGAGTCCCAGCGCGCCGACCTGCGACGCCGGGCCCAGCGCGAGCGGCAGTGGGCTACCAGTGGCGTGGCCCGCGAGAAGAAGCATCCCAGGGACAACGACACGTCACAGCGCAACTTCCGCATGGAACGGACGGAGAAGCTGGCGGGGAGAGCCAGGCGGACAGAACGCGCGCTCGACGCGCTCGATGTGGTGGAGAAGCCCTGGGAGGGCTGGGATCTGCGCTTCACCATTAAGGAGACGGCACGCTCGGGCGATGTCGTGGTCCGCCTGGAGGATGCGGTGATCGAGCGGGGCGCCTTCACCCTCGGACCCTTCACGCTGGACATCGCCTGGGCCGACCGGGTGGCGCTCGTCGGGCCCAACGGGTCGGGCAAGACCACCCTCGTCGAAGCGGTGCTCGGGCGCCTGCCTCTCTCCGCCGGCACACGCCGGCTGGGTCCGAGCGTCGTGGTGGGCGAGCTGGCCCAGGACCGGCGCATCCTGGGCGACGTCCCCAACCTGGGCGACGCCTTCACCGCGGCGACTGGTCTGCCCCGCGACCAGGCCCGCTCGCAACTGGCCAAGTTCGGGCTCGGTGCCGACGCGGCACTCCGCCCTGCATCGACCCTGTCGCCGGGCGAGCGCACCCGGGCGGAGCTGGCCGCCTTCGCCGCGCTGGGCGTCAACTTCCTGGTGCTCGACGAGCCCACGAACCATCTCGATCTGCCCGCCATCGAGCAGCTCGAGTCGGCGCTCCAGAGCTTCGGCGGGACGCTCCTGCTGGTCTCCCACGACCGGCGCCTGCTCGAGACGGTCACCACCACCCGCCGGGTCGAGCTTCCTGACAGGAATGACCCGTCCAGGGGCCTGCGCAAGGGCTGAGGCAGGCCCCCGTTCCCAGAGGGCGAGGCTGAAGCTGCCGGGCGTCGCCTCGGGAGCGCGCGGCAGCGGGTTGGGAGACGGAGACAGCACATGCCCGGTGGCCAGCGTCAGGCTCTGCCGGCCGTACGGCCGGTCGTCGGTGAGACCGGACCCGTCGGCCCGTCGCCGGCGGGTCAGCCGCCTGATTTCCGCCTGCTCTTCGAGTCGCTGCCCGAGAAGTACCTCGTCATCGACCCCGACCTCGTCATTGTCGCCGCCAGCGACGCCTACCTGACGGCGACCCTCACACAGCGCGAGGGCATGGTGGGCCGACACCTGTTCGACGTCTTTCCCGACAACCCCGACGACCCCGCCACCGAAGGGGCACGCAACCTCAGGGCTTCGCTGACCCGCGTGCTGCGCCAGCGCAGCCGTGACTCCATGTCGGTGCAGAAGTACGACATCCCCCGGCCCGCCAGTGCCGGCGGTGGCTTCGAGGAGCGCTTCTGGACCGTCTCCAACTCACCCGTGGTGGCGGCTGACGGCTCCCTCGCCTGCATCGTGCACGCGGTGGAGGACGTGACGGAGTACATCCAGCGCCAACTCGACGATCCCACCCGCTCCGACGCAGACCGCCTCGACGCCATGGAGGTCGACGTCGTCCGGCGCGCCCGTGAGGCGGCGGACCTGGGGCGGGATCTCAAGGAGGCCAACGAGGAGCTGGCCACCCTCTACGCCCGCATGCAGGAGCTGGACCGCCTCAAGACGAACTTCTTCGCCAACGTCAGCCACGAGCTGCGGACACCGCTGACCCTCATCCTCGCACCGGCCGAGCGAGTCCTCGCCGAACTGCCGGCGAACGACCCGCACCGTCACGAACTCGACGTGATTCTGCGCAACGCCCGCGTGCTCCTCGGCCATGTCAACGACCTCCTCGAGACCTCCAAGATCGAAGCGGCCAAGCTCGACCTCGACTATTCGGAGCTCGACCTCGGCCACCTGGTGCGCCTGGTCGCCAACAACTTCGAGACACTGGCGTTCGACCGCGCCGTGACCTTCACCGTGCAGGCGCCCGACCACGCCGTGGTCGCCCAGGTCGACCCGGTCAGGATTCAGCAGGTCCTCCTCAATCTCTTGTCGAACGCGTTCAAGTTCACGCCCCCCAACGGCACCGTCCGGCTGGAACTGCGCGACGGTGCCGCTGACGGCACGGCCCACGTGGAGGTGGGTGACAGCGGACCGGGTATAGCGCCGGACCGGCGCGGCGAGGTCTTCGAACGCTTCCACCAGCTCGACGGCAGCTCGACCCGGAAGATGGGCGGCACCGGGCTCGGCCTGCACATCGCCCGCGAGCTGGTCGACCTGCACGGCGGCAGCCTGGGCGTGGACGATGCGCCCGAGGGCGGCGCGCTCTTCGTGCTGGACCTCCCCGTCGTGGCGCCACCGGGCACACCGATGCACCCGGCCAGCCCGGTCCCGCTGGAGCCACCGGCGGCCGTGGTCCTCGACGGGCACGGGGTGACGCCGCACCCGGTGGCCCCGACGGCCTCGCACGGGGACGGAGCACCGGTGGTTCTGGTCGTCGAGGACAACCCCGACATGAACGGCTTCGTCTGCCAGGCCCTCGCCGGGTCGTTTCGCGTGCACGCCGCACTGAACGGCAGGGAGGGCTTCGCACTGGCCCGGACCTTGCGACCCGATCTCATCATCTGCGACTTCATGATGCCCGAAATGAGCGGCGACGAGCTGGTGCGGGCGGTGCGGGCCGAGCCGCGGATCGACGCCACGCCGATTTTGATCCTCACAGCACGCAACGACGCCACGGCCCGTATCGACGTCTTACGCGAAGGTGCCAACGACTACTTGCTGAAACCCTTCTTCCAGCCGGAGCTGCGGGCCCGGGTCGACAACCTGATCAAGGTCAGGCAGGCCGAAATCAGCCTCCGGGCCCTGCACTTGGCAGAGGAGCGCGATCGCATCGCCCGCGATCTGCACGACCTCGTCATTCAGCGGGTATTCGGGACCGGTATGCGGCTGAGCGCCATGTTGCCCACGGCGGATGGTCCGATGGCCGACCGGATACGCGAGGTGGTCGCGGAGCTCGACAGCGTGATCAGTGACATCCGCACCACAATCTTCGGACTGCAGACCGATGCCGCC
>DATCEZ010000077.1:0-2619 GCA_036509775.1 Acidimicrobiales bacterium | reverse complement strand
TGGTCGCCGGCCAGCATGGGGGACTACATCGCCGGACCGAACCACGTGTTACCGACGAACCGGACGGCGCGTTTCTCATCAGCACTGCGTGCCGACGACTTCCGCAAGCACGTGCACGCGGTGAGGGTCACGCCCGACGCGTTGCGCACGCTCGGCCCGCTCGTCGTCACGTTGGCCGAGACCGAAGGGCTGCCGGCCCACGCCGACTCGGTGCGTCTCCGGCTCGCGGCGCTCGAGAACGAGAGCCAGTCATGAGCGCGGTCCCACCCGTCCGGCCCGACCTCCAACTCACGGAGGGCTACCACTCGCCGCAAGTCGACGCCGAGGTGCGGCTCAACACGAACGAGTCACCGTTCGCGCCGCCCGACGCGTGGCGCGAGGAGTTGCTGGCCGCGCTGGCTGAAGTGTCGTTCCACCGGTATCCGGACCGACCGGCCACCGAGCTCCGGCAGGCCGTCGCCGACCTGCACGGCGTCACACCGGACGAGGTGTTCTGTGCCAACGGATCGAACGAGGTATTGCAGAGCCTGCTCCTCGCCTTCGGCGGGCCCGGCCGGCGGGCCCTGGTGTTCGAGCCCACCTACGCCTTGCACTCGCACATTGCGCGGATCGCCGGCACGGAAGTGGTCGAGGGGGCGCGCGACGACGACTTCCTCATCGACCCGGGCCACGCCCTGGAGCTGCTGGCGGCGCAGCGGCCCGATGTCACGTTCCTCTGCTCGCCCAACAACCCGACCGGCCGGTCCGAGCCGCCCGAGACCGTGGCGGCCGTCAGTGCCGCCGCGCCCGGCCTGGTGATCGTGGACGAGGCCTACGGGCAGTTCTCACCGTGGTCGGCGCTCTCCCTGCGAGGCCCCGAACAACGGGGCCTCGTGGTGACCCGTACCTTCTCCAAGACGTGGGCCATGGCCGGGGCGCGCCTCGGGTACCTGGTGGCGGACCCGGCCGTCGTGGCCGCCTGTGAGGCCGTGGTGCTGCCCTACCACCTGTCGGCGCAGACGCAGGTGGCCGGCCTCATCGCCCTGCGGCACGTGCCCGAAATGGAAGCCCGGGTGGCGCGCATTGCCGAGGAGCGGGGGCGAGTGGCGGCCGCTCTGGGTGATCTCCCGGTGGATAGTTGGCCCTCCGACGCCAACTTCATTCTGTTCCGACCTCGCCAGCGCGACGCCACCGAGGTGTGGCAGGCCCTCGTGGACCACTCGATCCTGATCCGCAACTGCGCCAGCTGGAACGGCCTGCGCGGCTGCCTGCGTGTCACCATCGGGACGGCCGACGAGAACGACCGCTTCCTCCAGGCCCTGAAGGAGACCCTGTGACCACCGACGCCCGCCGCGCCAGCCGCACACGCGCCACCAAGGAGACGACGATTGAGGCCGAGCTGCTGCTCGACGGCAGCGGCCGGACTGAGGTCTCCACAGGCCTGCCCTTCTTCGACCACATGGTCGAACAACTCGGGAAGCACGCCGGCTTCGATCTCACCGTGCGCGCTACGGGCGACCTGCACGTGGATGCGCACCACACCGTCGAGGACGTGGGCATTGTGCTGGGCGCCCTGTTGGCGGAGGCCCTGGGCGACAAGGCCGGCGTGCGTCGCTTCGCCTCCATGTTGTTGCCCCTCGACGAAGCGCTCATTGCGGTCGCCCTCGACCTGTCGGGACGGCCGTATCTGGCCTATTCGTTGGAGTTCGCGCCGGACACGCCGGGACTCGGGACACCGCCCTTCGATCCGCAGCTGGCCGAGGAGTTCTGGCGCGCCTTTGCCACGGCGGCGAACGTGACGCTGCACATCCGTCGGCTCGAAGGCAAAAACACGCACCACATGTTGGAGGCCAGTTTCAAGGGGGTGGCCCGGTGCCTGCGCGACGCCGTGCGCGTCGAAGGGGGTGGCATCCCCTCGACCAAGGGCAGCCTGTGACGGCTGCGCCCCGGATCGCCGTCCTCGACTACGGCATCGGCAATCTGCGCTCCGCCGAGAAGGCCCTCCAACACGTCGGGGCGGCGGCCCGCCTGGTCAACGACGCCGCCGATGTCGCCGCCGCGGATGCGGTCGTACTGCCGGGCGTGGGGGCCTTCGGCGCCTGTGCGCGGGCGCTCCACGAGAGCGGGCTGGAGGACGCGGCGCGCGGAGCCATTGCGGCCGGCGTGCCCTTCTTCGGGGTGTGCGTCGGCTTCCAGCTGCTGTACGAGAGCTCGGTCGAAAGCCCCGGCGCGGTGGGTCTCGGGATCTTCCCCGGCGCGGTGACCCCCTTGCCTGCCGGGGTGAAGCACCCGCAGATGCAGTGGAACACGCTGCAGGTGCGGGGCGCCGAGGGCGCCGAAAGCACCGACGAGGCCGGGGAGCCAGTGCCCGAGCCGCTGCGGGGACTGGGCTCACGGCCCTGGGTCTACTTCGTGCACTCCTTCGCGCCGCCGGTCGGGCCCGAGACGACGGCTGTGTGCGATTACGGCGGCGAGGTGGCGGCGCTGGCCACCCGCGGCGCACTGTGGGGCGCACAGTTCCACCCGGAAAAGTCCGGAGCAACCGGCCTGGCGCTGCTGGGCAATTTCGTCCGCCGCGCGCAAGCGGCAGCGTGATGGACCTGTTGCCCGCCATCGACCTGCGCGGCGGCACGGCGGTGC
>DATCEZ010000076.1:0-2023 GCA_036509775.1 Acidimicrobiales bacterium | reverse complement strand
GGTCGTGCTGCCTGCCGCGCCGGGGCTGGGGGCTGTCTCCGTGCTACTCACCGGTCCCAGCGTATGCCTTTTGGAAGGTCACCCCACGGGACCGCCGGGCTTCCGACCAGGGGTCGGACCCTGTCTGCCGCGGGCCAGGATCCTTTTATGCTGGAACCACGATTACGGGATTACAGGACGCCGACCTGGGGTCGAACCCGATCGGGAATGACCGTCCCCTCTACATGGTTGACCAGTCAGACGAATTGCCAATACGGCATCACAGAAGGACACCTGATGACAAACGAGAACGTGACACTCCCATTGTTGCCGTTGACCTCCGGGGTCGTGCTGCCGGGAATGGTGTTCACCATGGCGTTGGAGTCCGATGAGGCCCGCGCCGCGGTCGAATCCGCCCGGTCGGCGGGGAGCCGCCTGCTCCTGGTGCCCCACATCGAGGGCCGCTTCGCCGCCGTCGGCGTGATCGCCGAGGTCATGGAGGAGGGCGACCTGCCCGGCGGGCTTCCCGCCGTCATGATTCGGGGTGACAGTCGCGCCACCATCGGGACCGGGGTCCCCGGGACCGGTGACGCCCTGTGGGTGGAGGCCGAGCCCCTCGAGGAGCCCGAGCCGACTCCGGTCGCCAACGAGCTGGCCCGCGAATACCGCGCCGTGCTCGAGAACATCCTCCACAGCCGTGGTGCCGGCCGCATCGCGGCCCAGCTGCGGGAGATCCACGAGCCGAGCCGCTTGGCCGACATGGCCGGCTACTCGCCCGATCTCTCCTTGACCCAGAAGGTCGAAGTGCTCGAGACGCACGATGTCGAAGCGCGCCTCCGCCTCGTCCTCGGGTGGGCCCGCGACACGCTGGCCGACGTGACGCTGCGCGAGAAGATCAAGACCGACGTCGAAGAGGGCATGGAGAAGACCCAGCGCGAGTTCCTGTTGCGCCGCCAGCTCGATGCCATCCGCAAGGAGCTCAACGGGCTCAGTGGGGAGACAGCCGACGAGGACCCCGACGACTACCGGGCGAAGATCGAGGCACGCGACCTCCCCGAGCACGTCCGCAAGGCGGTCGAGCGCGAGGTCGACAAGCTCGAGCGCACCAGCGACCAGAGCCCCGAGACGGGCTGGATCCGCACCTGGCTCGACACCGTGCTCGAGATCCCCTGGGGCACCGAGTCCGAGGACCGGCTCGACATCCCTGAGGCGTCGCGCATTCTGGAGGCGGACCACGACGGTCTGGCCGACGTGAAGGAGCGCATCCTCGAGCACCTCGCCGTGCGCAAGCTCCAGGCCGAGCGCGGCCTGGCGCCGGTGGACGGGCGCGGCTCGGGGGCCATCCTGGCCCTCGTCGGGCCTCCGGGCGTCGGCAAGACGTCGCTCGGCGAGTCCGTGGCCAACGCCCTCGGGCGCAAGTTCGTCCGTGTCTCGCTCGGCGGGGTGCGTGACGAGGCCGAAATCCGTGGCCACCGTCGCACCTACGTGGGGGCCCAGCCGGGCCGCTTGGTGCGTGCCCTGCGCGAAGCGGGGACCATGAACCCGGTCATCGTGCTCGACGAGGTCGACAAGATCGGCGCGGACTACCGCGGCGACCCGTCCTCGGCCTTGCTCGAAGTGCTCGACCCGGCTCAGAACCACACGTTCCGTGACCACTACCTGGAGGTCGACCTCGACCTGTCGCGGGTGTTGTTCATCGCGACCGCCAACGTGATCGACACCATCCCCGGGGCGTTGCTCGACCGGATGGAGGTCATCCGTATTGACGGGTACACCGAGTCCGAGAAGGTCTCCATCGCCAAGCACCACTTGGTGGGCCGCCAGCTCACCCGGGCG
Source organism: Acidimicrobiales bacterium (assembly GCA_036509775.1). Classification (GTDB taxonomy): domain Bacteria; phylum Actinomycetota; class Acidimicrobiia; order Acidimicrobiales; family RAAP-2; genus Bog-473. Next base: position 208 of record DATCEZ010000076.1, on the reverse strand, counting down.
GCGTTGCGCGAGGACGAGGTCCAGATCAGCGACGAGGCCCTGCGTGCGATCGTGTCCGACTACACCCGGGAAGCCGGTGTGCGGAACCTTGAGCGCGAGCTCGGCAAGCTGCTGCGCAAGGTGGCCACCAAGCTCGCGTCAGGCGAGCGCCAGGCTCCTGTGGTCGTCGAAGCGGACGACGTGCGGGGCTGGCTCGGCCGGCCGCACT
>DATCEZ010000075.1:0-5348 GCA_036509775.1 Acidimicrobiales bacterium | reverse complement strand
ACCGGCACGCCGACATCGGCGGCCGTCACCACCAGCGTGTCGAGGCCCAGGTCGACGACCGCATGGATCTGGTCCGTCTCCGCTTCGGTCGGTGCGCCTCCCCGCGCGGAGGCCAGGACGGCCCGGCGGTCCGCCGGCATCGCACCCAGGCCCGCTCGCACCCTCTCCTGCCACGCCGCGTCGGGCGCCAGGGGCACCAGGTCCGGCTCGGGGAAGTAGCGGTAGTCGTTGGCCTCTTCCTTGGAGCGCATCGAATCGGTACGTCCGGCCGACTCGTCCCAGTGGCGCGTCTCCTGCGTGACGGTGCCGCCGGACTCGATCAGGGCGATCTGGCGCGCCGCCTCGTACTCAATGGCCCGGCCCAGCGAACGGAGCGAGTTCAGGTTCTTGATTTCACAACGGGTGCCGAAGGCATCGGTTCCGGCCGGGCGGACCGAGACGTTGGCGTCCACCCGCATGGACCCCTCCTCCATTCGCCCGTCCGAGGCACCCGTCGCGACGAGAATGCCCCGCAGCTCACCGGCGTAGGCCTTGGCCTGGGCCACCGTGCGGATGTCGGGCTCACTCACGATCTCGACCAGCGGGACCCCCGAGCGGTTGTAGTCGACCAGCGCGTGCAGGGCCGCGTTGATACGACCACTCGCGCCGATGTGGGTGAGCTTGCCGGTGTCCTCCTCCATATGGGCCCTCGTCACGCCCACCCGGAACCCGTCGGGAAGGTCGAGCCACCCGTTGGCGTTCAGCGGGAGGTCATATTGGGAGATCTGATAGTCCTTGGCCTGGTCCGGATAGAAGTAGTTCTTCCGGGCGAACTCGGACGGACAGATGTCGCAGTGCAGCGCCGCCCCAATCCGCATGGCGAACTCGACCGCCTGCTCGTTCAACACGGGCAGCGAGCCCGGCAGCCCGAGGCAGGTCGGGCAGATGTTGACGTTCGGCTCGTCACCGAATGCGTTGCGACAGCCGCAGAAGAGCTTCGTGGCGGTCTGCAGCTCGCAGTGCACCTCGAGCCCGATGACCATCTCCCAATCCGTGGTCATGCCGGAGCCCCGTCCTCGACGACCTGGGCCACGCGGAACAGCAGCGCCTCCTGCAGCGCCGGCGCCAGCACCTGCACGCCCACCGGCAGCCCGTCGGCCCCGACGCCGAAGGGCACCGACACCGCCGGGTGACCCGACAGGTTCGAGGGGATGGTGCAGACGTCGTTCATATACATCGCCATCGGGTCGTCCACCTTGGCCCCCACGTCGAAGGCCGTCGTCGGCGCCGTCGCAGCCAGCAGGACGTCATAAGAGGAGTAGGCCCGGTCGAACGCCTGCATCACCAAGGTGCGCACCCGCTGCGCCTGCGCGTAATAGGCGTCGTAGTAGCCGGCCGACAACGCATACGTCCCCAACATGATCCGACGCTTGACCTCCGCCCCGAAGCCCGCCGTGCGCGTCGCCGTGTTCATGGCCGCCACGTCCTCCCCGGCGACGTCGACGCGCAGTCCGTAGCGGACCCCGTCGTAGCGGGCCAGGTTGGACGAGGCCTCGGCCGGCGCAATCAGGTAGTAGGCCGACAACCCGTACCCGAACTCGGGCACCGACACCTCCTCGACCTTGGCGCCGGCGCCGGCCAGCGCGTCGGCGGCCTCGCGCACCCGGGCCACCACATCAGGCGCACACCCGTCGATCAGGTCCCGGCACAGTCCGACCCGGATGCCCTCCACCCCGTCGTGCACCGTGGCCACCGTCGACTCGGGCGGCGACGGCAACGACGTGCTGTCGAGCGGGTCGTGGCCCGCCAGGACATCGAACAACAGCGCGGCGTCCTCGACGGTCGTCGCAAACGGGCCGATTTGATCGAGCGAACTTGCGAAGGCGACCAACCCGTACCGAGACACGCGTCCGTAGGTGGGTTTCATCCCGACCACCCCACACAAGGCAGCGGGCTGACGGATGGACCCGCCGGTGTCCGAGCCGAGTCCGAGCGGAGTGAACCCAGCCGCCACCGCTGCGGCGGAACCACCGCTGCTACCTCCCGGAACCTTGCTCATGTCGCGCGGGTTCCGCGTCGCCCCGAAGGCCGAGTTCTCCGTGGAGCTGCCCATGGCGAACTCGTCCATGTTCGTCTTGCCCAGCGCAATGGCGCCGGCGCGGCGGAGGGCGGTGACGACGGTGGCGTCGTAGGGCGGGCGCCAACCTTCGAGGATGCGGGAACCGCACGTCGTGACGGCGCCCCGCGTGCAGAGATTGTCCTTCAGCGCCACCGGCACACCGGCCAGCGGTCCCGGATCGTTGCCGGCGGCCACGGTCGCGTCGACCGCGTCGGCGGCGGCGCGCGCCTCGTCGGGCAGCAGCGAGAGAAAGGCGTGGAGCTCACCGTCGCCGGCGCTGACCGCGGCCAACGCCTCGTCGGTGACCTCGCGGGCCGAGCGCCGCCCGGCGCGGACTTCGGCGGCCAGAGTCGTCGCTGTCACGTCGCCTCCCCGCCGATGCGGGGCACACGGAAACGATGGTCCTCCACCGAGGGCGCGGCGGCCAACACCTCGTCGCGGTCGAGGCTGGGGCGGGGCTCGTCCGCCCGCAGCACGTTCTCGAGCGGGATCGGGTGCGACGACGGCTCGAGGTGGGCCAGGTCGAGCGACGCCACGTCGGCGGCGTGGTCGAGCACGGTGCGCAGCTGCGCCGTGAAGAGCTCGACCTCCTCGTCGCTCAGATCGAGCCGGGCCAGGCGGGCCACGTGCACGACGTCCTCACGGCTCAATTCGTCGGTCACGAGCGAGGCGGCAGCACGCCGGTCACGAACGCGACGGTCCGTGCCTCGATTTCGTCCTTGTCCCAGTCCAGCGTGGCCACGTGGAAGCTCCGTTCCAACATGACCTGCTCCACCGGGCCCTTGGCCCGCTCCACCAGCTTCTGGCTCGACACGGGGTCCACCACATGGTCCTGCACGCTGGTGAAGACCAGGACCGGGCAGGTCACCTGGTCGAGGCCCTTCTCGACCTCGGCCGCGGCGCCGAACAGCGAGAGCGTCGCCCGCAGCGGGAGGCCGGGATAGGCCGCCTCGACCGCACCCTCCATGGCGATGTCCGACCCGATGCCGGGAGCGACCTCGTCGCCGCCGTCGATCATCGCCTGTATGAACCCGAGCGTGTCGGCGTCGGGCGGTGAGAGAAGGGGGTTCACGACGGCGATGGCGGCGATCTCGGGATGGTGCTCGGCCAGCCAGACGCTCAGCATGCCGCCCATGGAGAGCCCGACGACCACGACGCCGTCACTGCGCGCCGCCAGCTCGGCGTAGGCGTTCTCGGCGGCGGCCGACCAGTCGGCCCACGTCGTCTCGAGCATGTCCTCTATCTGCGTGCCGTGTCCGGGAAGGAGCGGCATCTCGACGGTGAACCCGGCGTCGGCCAGTGCCAGCGCCAGTCCGCGCATCGACTGCGGGTTGCCGGTGAAACCGTGCAAGACGAGCGCACCGCGGGTGTCACCAGTCGCGGAATAGGGCTCGGCACCGGCAATTATGGAAGCAGCCACGGTAGGGCAGCCTACCGGCGAGCACGGTAGGGTTCCGGCGGCCATATGAGGTCCCGCACGGTGACCGAGACCGAAGACGAAGGAGCACCGCAATGCCGTCGTACCTGTTCCTGAGCGACGAGTGGCTGGACGAGGCCCGCAAGATCCGCGCCGAGTACGAGGGCAAGACCGCTCCCATCCCCCACGTCGTCCGTATGAACCTGGTGGTGACCGCCGTCCCGTTCTCCGACGAGGACATCCTGGCCCACATGGACACGACGAGCGGCGAGCTCGTCCTCGACATCGGGCACATCGAGAACCAGGACCTGAAGGTCGTGGTGGACTACGACACGGCCAAGGCCATCCTCATTGAGGGCAACCCCCAGGTCGGTATGCAGGCGTTCATGGCGGGCAAGATCCGCGTCGAGGGTGACATGGCCAAGCTGATGGCGCTGCAGGCGGCGCCCGCTGCGGCCGATGCCGCGACAGCCGACATGGCCGCCCGCCTGCGCGACATCACCGAGTAGCCCCGGCCGGGGAGCTGGGCTCCCTCTCCCTAGCCGGCGTCGGCCAGCCGCTGCGCGGTCCGGTCCGCCCGGGGCATGGAGCGGATGAAGAGGGCACAGACCACCGCCCCCGCAGCCACGCCGGCGCCCACCCAGAAGGCGACGCTGAAGCTGTGGAGCAGCGCGGTGCTGTGGTGCACATTGGCCAGGCCGGACCGCCGGGCGATCGACTCTTGAATGGTCAGGACGGCCTGAATGCCGGCCACCTCCCCCACCTGCGTGGCCAGGAGCTGCGCCGCGCTCATGACGCCGTACTCCGACGCCGCCAGCTCGTTGGACATGGTCGCCGACGTTGCCGGATTGGAGACACCCATGCCGAGGCCCGACAGAGCGAGCGCCACCAGAATGATCACGAGCCCCGCCGACTCGGTGAGCGTGGCGAAGAGCAGCATGGAGATGAGCAGTGACCCGGTGCCGAACAGCGTGGCCGTGCGCTCGCCCGTGCGCACCGTCATGTAGCCCGCGATGGGAGCGCTGATGGCGAAGATGAGGGGTCGCGCCACCGAGATGAACCCGACCTGGGACACGCTGTAGCCGTAGACCTGCTCCATGAGGAGCGGGAACAGGAAGAAGCCACCGAAGTAGGCGAAGCTCGAGAAGGCCTTGGTGCCCATCGGGAACATGAAGTTCCGGCGCCGCCAATATGTCGTCGGCACCAGGGGCGTGGCGAAGGTCAGCTGTTGGCGGACGAAGACCACCGCCAGAACGATGGCCGCCACTCCGCACGTGATCACCGCCGGTGACGTCCAGCCCACGATCGGGCCGATGCTCAGGACCAGCATGGCGGCGGTGACGGAGCCGGCCAGGCTCCAGATCCCCACCCAGTCCATTCCGTCCCAGACGCCCGGATGCCGGACCCGTTCTCGTCCCCAACGGCGCCGACTGCGGCGGCCGTCGACATCGACGTCGGCCACTACCTCGCCGCGACTGGCGCGCATGCGCTTGTCGGAGGGCAGCAGGAGGGCCACGACGATGGACGCGATGACCAGCAGCACCAGCTGGCCCCAGAACAACGTCCGCCACCCGAAGAACTGGATGACCGGCGAGCCCAGTGTCACCCCGAGCACCGGGCCCCCCGCCCCCACCAGCGACCACCACCCCAGCGCCTTGACGCGGTCCTGGCGGGAGAACAACTCGAGGATGATCGCCATCGACGCCGTGCCGGTGGCGGCGCCCTGGACGCCATCGAGCGCGCGGGCGAACAGCAGGATCCCGACATTCGGCGCGGTCGCCGTCAAGATGGCGCTGACCATCGCTCCCAACAGCCCGAACTGGTACAGCCGGC
>DATCEZ010000074.1:0-7205 GCA_036509775.1 Acidimicrobiales bacterium | reverse complement strand
CTCCTCCTTCCTCATCGCCGACCCGACTGCGGCCTTCGTGCTCGAGACCGCGGGCTCCGATTTCGCCGTGGCCCGGTTCCCCACCGGGGTGGCCATCTCCAACAGGATCACCCTCGACGACTTCGACCGCTTCCGCGACGTGGAGAAGGACACGGCCTCCGCCGATGTCCGCCTGGCGGCCAGCCGCCGTTTCCTCGCCGCGACCGATTCCGGCGGGCTCACCTCGGCCGCCACCGCCGCGCATCTGCGCGATCACGGGACCGGTCCCTGGGGCGCGCCGGGCGCCGGCGGGCCGGTCCAAGAGCCACCGCTCCGCGTGGGAGCAGACGCCAACGGCGTCAGCGTCTGCATGCACCTGGGGAGCGTGACCGCCGCCTCCATGATCGCCGAGCTGCCCCCTGGGCCGGCGGACGGAGCACCGTTGCGCGTGTACGTGGCGCTGGGGAGCCCGTGCTCCAGCATCTATGTGCCGGCGTTCCCCTGCACGGCCGCCGGCCCCCCACCGTTCGTGCCCTTCGAGCTTTCCAGCGAGGACCTGTGGCACGCCGCCGACGACCTGCGCCGGCTGGTGGAGGCCGACCCGGCTGCGCTGCCCACGCTTCGGGAGACGCTGCAGCCGGTCGAGGACGAGCTGTGGGCGGAGGCGGACGACGTTCTCGAGGACCCCGCCCGCTGGGCCGAGGTGGGCGGGACGTGGGGCAGTCGTGCCCTGCACGCGCTGCGGTCCTGTATCCCCTCCTCGACCTAGGCGCGGCGATACGCTGCGCGTACACACTCATGTGTGCTCTCACTCGCCTAGGGGGATGCCATGACGGACGTACTCACAGACGACGAGATCGCAGTCGGCGATGTCGTCAGCACGCAGCTCGAGAAGATGTGGGGCTGGTATCTGGCCGGCGGGATCGCCGCCATGATCTTCGGCTTCTTCGTCATCAGCTACCGGCACGCCAGCGTCTACGCCATCGTCTACCTGGCCAGTGGTTTCTTCATTGCCGGTGGGCTGTTCGAGCTCATCGGCGGCCTGCGGGCGGCGCGCCAACGCTGGCCGCTGATCATCTTCGGTCTCCTCTGGATCGGCGCCGGAATCGTGGGCTTCGTCTGGCCGCACATCACCATCTACATCGTGGCGATCCTTGTCGGCTGGGGCTTCCTGGTGCTCGGGATCTTCGACATCGTCAACTCCATCCGCTACCACTACCTGCCCTACTGGTGGGCCTACCTGATCCGCGGCGTCATCGCCGTCGCCCTTGGGTTCTTGTGCATCCGGCATCCCGGCGCGCCCTTGACGGCGCTGGTCGTGCTCATCGGCATCGGCGCCATCCTCTTCGGCGCCGTCGAGCTGATCGGTGCCTTCTCCGCTCGCCACGCCACGAAGCACTGGGCCGCCTTCAAGGCGCAGACACAGGCACAGGCCGCCTGAGCCCAACAGGGGAGGAGCGGTGCGACTGGCCAGCTTTTCCCTGGAAGGCGAACGTCCTCGACCCGGCCTGGTTCTCGGGGACGAGATCCTCGATCTGAGCGACCGGGCCACCGGTCTCCCGCCGACCATGGTCGAGTTGTTGGCGCTCGGCCCCGAAGGGTTGGAGCGGGCCGGCGCAGCCGTGGCCGGCTCGGTGGCGCGGCACCACCTCGACGCGGTGCGGCGCCATGCGCCGATCCCGGATCCGCCGGTCATCCTCGCCATCGGCATGAACTACCGCGCCCACGTCGCCGAGTTGGGCCGCGAGCCGCCCGAATGGCAGTACTGGTTCACCAAGCAGCGCACCGCCATCGCCGGGCCGGGCGATCCCATCGTGTTGCCCTCAGTGTCGGACATGGTCGACTACGAAGGCGAGCTGGCCCTCGTGATCGGCCCGCGTTGCCAGCACGTGCCAGCGGCGCGGGCGTTCGAGGTCGTCGCCGGCTTCACCATCATCAACGACGTGAGCACGCGGGACTGGCAGTGGCGGACGCCCACCTTCATGATGGGAAAGTCCTTCGATACCCACGCGCCGTGCGGGCCGGAACTGGTGACGGGCGACGAGGTCGGCGACCCGGGTGCACTGGCCATCCGCACCTGGGTCAACGACGAGCTTCGCCAGGACTCGACCACGGCGGACCTGATCTTCGGCTGCGCCGACATGATCGAGTACCTCACCACGGCCTTCCCGCTCGAGCCGGGCACCATCATCGCCACCGGGACGCCGGCCGGCGTGGGGGCGGGGTTCGACCCGCCGCGCTTCCTGGCGGCCGGCGACACGGTCCGCATCAGCATTGAGGGGATCGGCGAGCTGTCCAACCCCGTGGTGCGAGGTGGCCAGCCCGAGCCCGTCGGGCTGGCCTGAGCGTCAGCTGTCCGCCTGGGCGGCCCTGAGCCGCTCGGCCAGGCTCGCCATCACCTGCAGGGCGAAGTTCGGCGTTTCGCCGACCAGGAAGAGGAACCGGTGCTTGTCGATGACGGCCACGGTGGAGTCCTCCGCGGCGACCGCGGTGGCGCTGCGGGGCGAGGAGTCGACCATGGCCATTTCGCCGAAGGTGTCATCTGGTCCGATGCTGAACGAGTGGCCGTTCGCCATGCGTAGCTCGACCCTGCCCGAAATGACGCCGAACATCTCCTCGCCGGTGGAGCCCTCCTCGAAGATCACCGTGCCGGCGGGAAGCTCCCGTGTCTCCTTGGCGCCCTTGAAAACTCCCAGAACCTTCACGCTCACGGCTCGTTCCCCTTTCGATCGGCGGGCTGGTCTGGCACGGACCGCCTCGTTCGGATCGTAACCCCCGTGCCGGGCTGTCCGCCGCTGTGTGACGGGCAGGTGAACGAGCAAGTGAACGAGCAGGTGAACGAGCAGGTGCTGGGACACGGCACAATGGAGGGGTGACCGACACCCAGTCCAAGCTGAGCGACGACGAGCGGGCCGATCGACTGGAGAAGCTCCAGGGGATCATGGACCTGATGCGGCCCGCCGTGCAGGCCGACGGGGGTGACCTCGTGCTGGTCCGGGCCGATGTCGAGACCGGGGTGATCGAGGTCCAGCTCCAAGGAGCCTGCAGCTCGTGCGCCATCAGTTCGGCCACGCTCTCCGGTGGCGTCGAGCGGATTCTGCGGGAGCGCTTGGACTGGGTCACCGAGGTCCTGGGCGGGGTCGACGACTCGTTGAGTCTCGACGAGAGTGCCGCACTGGGCGCGGGCGGCTACGTCCCCAGTCTGTAGGCCTCACACCTTCGGGTCGCTCGAAGGAACGCGATCCACGCAGCGATCAGGCGGGGTGGATCAGCTCCCGTGCAACCGGGGACAGCACGGCGCCCAACTCGACCACGAGTGACAGCAACAGGTCGTCCACCGAGATCATCCCGGCCAGGTCCGTGTCCTCGAGCACCGGCAGCCGCCGGGCGCTGGCCGTCTTGAACACTGCGATGGCGGCGAAGACATCATCCGACCCCTGAATGGTGACGGGGTCGGCGGTCATGACGGCCTCCACGGTCGCCGAGGGAGGCATTCCCCGCCCCACGCCCTGCACGGCGATATCGCGGTCCGTGACGATCCCGACGAGGCGGTCGCCGTCGACGACGAGGAGCGAGCCGACCTTTTGGCTCCCCAGCAATTGGCCGGCCTCCTCCAGGGTGCATCCGGGAGGGGCGGTCACCGGAGCCGTCCGCAGGCACTCTCTTACCAACATGGCTGTTCACCTCGTTCGCTGTATCCGAGCAGTCGTCTCACCCGGCCAGAGTAGGGGAAACGGGCCGGTGTGCTCGGGAGGGTTTGGGTTCCTTGGGCAGGCCCAAGGCGCGCTCTCCCACGATGTTGCGCTGTATTTCGGCGGACCCGCCCCAGATCGTCTCTGAGCGCGAGAAGAAGAAGAGCGACTGCAGGTTGTTGACCGGATAGCCCGCCCTGGCCCGCCGGGCTCCGGGCAGGAGGGCGTCGGAGAAGTTGTCGCCCTGCAGGACCTGGCTGTCCATGCCGAGAATGTCCATGGCCAGCAGCAGCGTGTCCTGATGCGCTTCCGACCAGAACATTTTGTTGCAGACTCCCAGCTTGGCCGTCGTGTGCGTCCCGTTCAGGACATCGGTCAACGTGCGGTAGCCGTTGATCTGCATGATCTTGATCTTCGACCATGACTGCGCCAGGCGTTGGCGGATGAGTGGATCGCTGTCGCGTCCCCGTGCCTGCGCCTCGGCGAGGATCTGGTCGAACTCCTTCTGGAAGCGCCGGTGCCCGGTGGTCGACGAAGTCCCGCGCTCGAAGCCGAGGGTCGTCATGGCGACCTTCCACCCGTTGTTGACGCCGCCGATGACGTTCTCCTTGGGGCAGCGCACGTTGGTGAAGAAGACCTCGTTGAACTCGGCCGAGCCATCGATCTGTTCGATGGGTCGCACCTCGACGCTCGGCTGCTTCATGGGGACGAGGAGGTAGGAGATCCCGGCGTGCTTCGGCGCGTCAGGGTCGGTGCGAGCGAGCAGGAAGATGTAGTCGGCGTAGTGCGCCTGCGTCGTCCATACCTTCTGGCCGGTGATCACCCATTCGTCGCCGTCGAGCTCGGCCCGCGTCTTGAGGCCGGCCAGGTCGGAGCCGGCGTCGGGTTCGCTGAACCCTTGGCACCACGCGATCTCACCTTTGAGGATCCCCGGAATGAACTGCTGCTTCTGCTCTTCGGTGCCCCACTGCAGGATCGTCGGGCCAACGAGCGTGTCGCCGAAGAAGTCGGCGCGCAGCGGCGCACCGGCGCGGGCGAACTCCTCGTTCAGCACGACCTGTTGCAGGAGGCTCAGGCCCTTGCCGCCGTACTCCGTGGGCCAGCTGGCGCAGATCCATCCGCCGGCGAACAGCTTGGCCGTCCACTCCTCGTTGAAGGCCTTGCGTTCCTCGGGTGTCATGGAGAACTCGGGCCCGCCCCAGCCAGCGGGCAGGTTGTCCTTGAGCCATGCGGCGATCTCAGTCCTGAATTCCTCGGCTTCGGGTGGGTAGCTCAGGTCCATGAGAGGCACGGTACCTGCCCCGTTGACCCCTCGGCGACCGAATGAGGGCCCGCTGGCATGGGTTGAGGTCGGTAAGATGTGCGCCGGAATGCTGGCGTGAGCCATCCCGCACAGGGACGACGGAGAAGGAGGTGCGGCCATGTCGAGGGGCGAACCCCCCAGTAGAACAGCCGACGCATGCCCCACTCCGTGCCGTCGCTGATTCGCGCCACGCGCATGGTCTGAGCCCCGACGAGGGCTGGGCAGGGGCAGACGCCGTTCGCTGATCCTCCGGTGCGCACACCGCGCCGCCGGACATCCGATCCGAACTCCACTGAGGACGCCACAGGAGGTAGCTCCATGGCCACGCCACCGTCAACGAGCGCGCCGGGCCGCTCACGTTTGATTCCAGGACGTTCCCGCGATGCGGAACGCCCGCCGCACCAGCGCCGCCGCCGGACGCGTCGCATCCTCGCGTCCGAAGGCGTGTTCGACTCCATCGTGTCGTTGGCCGGGCTCCTCGGTCGCCCCGTCAGGAACCAGACCGGCCAGGAGATCGGCCGGCTGGACGACGTCGTGGCCCGTTGGGCCGACGGGCAGATCTACCCTCCGGTGAGCGGCCTCGTCATCCGGGTCGGGCGCCGGCTCGCCTTCGTCCCGGCCTCCGCCATCGACCGGATCGGTCACGCCGAGGTCATCCTGCGATCGGCCCGTCTCGACCTGCGCGACGTCATCCGCCGTTCCGGTGAGGTGCTGTTGGCGAAGGACGTCCTCGACCATCAGCTGGTCGACGTCGAGGGCGTGCAGGTCATCCGCGCCGCCGACCTGTACCTGGCCGAAGTCATCGGTCGCATCCGGCTGGTCGGTGCCGATGTCTCCAATGCCACGTTGCTGCGTCGTCTCGGACCGCGCCGGTGGCGTCCACGCCCCACTCCCGATCGCGTCATCGACTGGGCCGCCATCCAACCCTTCACCGACTCGGCCAAGGACGTGAGCGGTGCGGCAACGCACGTCCGTCTCAAGACGACGAACGAAGGGCTCCACCGGTTGCGGCCGGGTGAGCTGGCCGACCTGCTCGAAGACCTGCGGCGTGACGAGCGACGCTCGCTTCTGTCCGCGCTGGGGCCCGACGAGGCCGCCGACGCTCTCGAGGAGATGCAGCCGGAGGACCTCGAGCAACTGTTGCGGGAGTCCGACCCCGTCGAGGCCGGCCGCCTGGTGGCCGCCATGGAGCCGGACGAGGCGGTCGACGCCTTGCGGGACCTGCCGCTCGCCGTGCGGGGCGAGGTCCTCCGCCACATCCCCGCCGTCACCGCGCTGGCACTGCGCGAACTGCTCGGGTACGAGGAGAACGAGGCCGGCGGCATCATGACGACGGCATTGGTCACCGCCAAGTCGGGGGACAAGGTCAAGAAGGTCGTCGACCGGCTTTCCGAGGCGCGTGCGCACGGGGCCGACCTCGACGCCGTGGCAGTCGTCGACGACGACGGCCGACTCCTCGATGATGTCTCCGTGCTCGACATCCTGCTCGCGCTGCGCGCGTCGACCGAGACGCGGATGTCGGCGCTTCTCGGTGACGAGGACGTCGTGACGGTGAGCCCGCACACGTCGGCCAGGGATGCCGCCGCGCAGCTGGTCGAGGCGCGGCGCCATTCGATGGTGGTCGTCAACGACGAGGGGTGCCCCCTCGGGCGCATCCTGGCCGACGACGTGCTCGATGTGCTGGTCCCGACCAAGGGCCGCTTCCACTTTCCACGCCTTCTGTCATGAAAGTGCAGGTCTCGCGGCGGTGGCTGATCTACCTGGCCGCCGCCGGCCCAGGGCTGATTGCGGCCGCCGCCGGCAACGATGCCGGCGGCATCGTCACCTACTCGTCCGCCGGGGCGCAGTTCATCTACCGCACCCTCTTCCTGATGGTGCTCATCACGATCGCCTATGTGATCGTGCAGGAGATGGTGGCCCGCCTGGCCACCTACACCGGCAAGGGCCTCGCCGCCCTGATCAGGGAGGAGTTCGACCTCCGTCTCACGGCCTTTGCCATCACCGCTTTCGCCATCGCCAACGTCGGCCTGATGGTGACCGAGTTCGGCGGCATCGCCACCTCGTTCGAGCTTTTCAACGTGTCGCGCTACATCTCGGTGCCTATCGCGGCCGTGGCCATCTGGTCGCTCGTGCTCTTCGGCTCGTACCGCTACGCCGAGCGCGTCTTCCTCCTCCTCACCCTCGTTTTCATCGCCTATCCGATTGCCGCCGTGCTGGCCCATCCGAACTGG
>DATCEZ010000073.1:0-4302 GCA_036509775.1 Acidimicrobiales bacterium | reverse complement strand
CCTGCCCGACGGCGCCGTCGGCATGGTGGCGTCACCCGACGGCGGCGGCTATCTCATCGCGACGGAAAATGGGGTCGTGCTGCCCTACGGCGACGCTCAGGCCTACGGCGGGCTGTCGTTGGACCCGACCGCCACGCAGATCTCCGCCATCATCGGGAACAACCAGGGGACCGGCTACTGGTTGCTCGACCCGCAGGCCTGGTCGTACAGCTTCTCCACCGCCACCCCCGAGCCGATGGCGCCCGGCGGTGCCACCATCGCCGCCGCCACGGCCTCGCAGATCTTCCCTAACCCCGACATGCAGGGACTCTTCTGCAACCCGTACGGACCGTGTGAGCAGTGGTGCGCGCTGTTCGCCACCTGGGCCTGGGAGCAGGCGGGGATCCCCATCCCGCGCTACGCGTTCACGGGTGACATGTGGGGCTGGGCTGCCGCCCATGGGCGCGATCTTCCGCCCACGGCCATGCCGGCGGTCGGCGACGCCGTCCTGTACGGCACCGGCCCGCAGAGCACCTCGACCTCCGTGCATGTGGGGCTCGTGACCCAGGTCTGGCCCGACGGCGCCATCATGACGGTCGGGGGCGATTCCGGCCCCGGTCGTAGCGGCTACCTCTCGACTGCGCTGGACGGGCCCTTCCTGCCGGCCGACTCCGCGTCGTACAACGGCGAGCCGATCTACGGATTCGCCCAGCCGTAGGGCTTACTCCGCTCTGCTGCCGGGCCACCTCCCGGGCGTCTTCGCGTAGGCTGCCGGGCCGGAGAGAGGACACCACCGTGCCCGTTTACGAATTCCGCTGTTCGACTTGTCACGCCATCTTCGACGAGCGCCGGCCCATGGCCGATGCCGATGCGCCGGCGAGTTGCCCCGACGGTCACGTCGGCGCCCGGCGGTTGTTGCCCGTCTTCGCCACCACGGGCCTGGCGGCCGAGCCCGCCGGCGGCATGTGCGGCGCACCGGTTGCGGGCGGCTGCGGCAGCGGCTGCGCGTGCTGCTGAGGACGCCGACATGAGCCTCTCCTCCTGGGACGACTACCCCGTCCACCAAGCAGCCGAGTTCATTGCGCACCCCGCCACGAGCGACCGCAATTTCTACGACCGCTACTACTTCAACATGCACCCGAGCTCAGGTGACTGGTTCGCCATCTTCGGCTACGGCCAGTACCCCAACCTCGGCGTGGCGGACGCGTTCATCGACGTGCGCCACGGCGGCTCCCAGTACATCGTGCGTTCTTCGGCACCGCTGGGCGACCGGAGCGACACGTCTGTCGGGCCGTTCCGCGTGGAGGTGCTCGAGCCCCTGCGTCGCCTCCGGGTGATCGTCGAGCCCACCGAGCACAGCGTCGCCATGGACGTCACCTGGGAGGGCCACATCCCCGCAATGGAGGAGCCGCGCCAGTACATGCGCAGCAAGGGCAAGGTCGTCTTCGATACCCAGCGCCTGGCCCAGACCGGGACCTGGTCCGGGACGTTGTCGGTCGGTGGCGTCGACCTCCCGGTGACTCCGGATGTTGCCTGGGGCACGCGTGACCGTTCTTGGGGCGTGCGACCGGTCGGGGAGCCCGAGCCCGACGGCATCCGCCAGGGCGAGCTCGTGCTCGGCGGCATGTGGAACTACTTCCCGATGCAGTTCGACGACCACGCCATCATGTACATCTGCCACGAGCGCGACGACGGCGGGCGCCCGCTGGTGCAGAGCGAGCGCGTCTGGGTCGACCCGGACAAGCCAGTTGAGGACCTGGGCCGCTCCGAGCACGAGCACCACCTCATTCCGGGGACACGTGTCATCGACCGCTCGGTGATCCGCTTCCCCGAGGCGGGCCTCGAAATCACATGCACGTCACTGCTGCCCAACTTCGTCTCCGTCGGCACCGGGTACGGCATCGATGCCGACTGGCGCCACGGCATGTACCACGGGCCCGACCCGGTGACCCAGGGCCTCGTCCTCGCCGTCGACGAGGTGCAGGGCCTGGCCCAGTACGGCATCGTCGACCACGTGGCCGAGTTCTCCTACGACGGCCATGTCGGCTACGGGCTGCTCGAGCACGGCTTCTTCGGTCCCTACCGGCACTACGGCTTGCTCGACGGTGGCATGGGAGCGCCGGCGGACTGAACGGCCGGTGCCCGGTTTCACGGCGGGCGGGGCATGCGAGAATGAGGGATGCCCGACGCCGCCAGCGTCCTCCTCCAGCGGCTCCAGGCCGCCTTCGACACCATTGCGCCCGGGTCCGACCCTGTCCTGCGGGCCTCAGACCGCGCCGACTTCCAGGCCAACGGCGCCCTGCCCCTGGGCAAGGCCGTCGGCCGCCCGCCCCGCCAGGTGGCCGAGGAGGTCGTGGCAGCGGCGTCGCTGGACGATATCTGCGCCGCGGTCGAGGTCAGCGGCCCCGGCTTCATCAACCTGACCCTGTCCGACACCTTCCTGGCGGGCCTGGTGGGGAGCCTGTCGGCTGACGATCGGCTGGGCGTCGCGCCGGCGGCACGCCCCGAGACGGTGGTCATCGACTACTCCGCGCCGAACGTGGCCAAGGAGATGCATGTCGGCCACCTGCGCAGCACGCTCATCGGGGACTCGCTGGCCCGGGTGCTGGGGTTCCTGGGACACGACGTCCGGCGCGAGAACCACATCGGGGACTGGGGGACTCCGTTCGGCATGCTTATTGAGCACCTGGTCGACGTCGACGGCGCCGCCGATGCCGCGTCCTTCAGCGTGCGGGACCTCAACGAGTTCTATGCGGCGGCCCGCCGGCAGTTCGACAGCGACCCTGGCTTCGCGGAGCGTTGCCGCAACCGCGTGGTGCTGTTGCAAGGGGGCGACGACGAGACGCTGCACCTCTGGCGCATCTTCGTGGCCGAGTCCATGCGCCACGCCGGCGAAGTCTACGAGCTGCTCGGTGTCCTGCTCACTCCCGAAGATGTGGTGGGGGAGAGCTTCTACAACCCGCTGCTGCCGGTCGTCGTTTCCGAGCTCTATGAGAAGGGCCTGCTGGTCGAGAACGACGGCGCCCTCTGCGTGTTCCCCGAGGGCTTCGAGAACCGCAACGGGGAGCCACTCCCCCTCATCGTGCGCAAGTCCGACGGCGGCTACGGCTACCCGGCGACCGACCTGGCGAGTGTGCGCGACCGCACGGGGCGCATCGGCGCCACCCGGCTGGTCTACGTGGTCGGGGCCGAGCAGTCCCTCCACCTACGCCTCGTTTTCGCCGTTTCCACGCTCGCCGGCTACCTGCGCCCCGACGACGAGGCCGTCCATGTCGGATTCGGCCTCGTCCTCGGAACCGACGGCAAGAAGTTGGCCAGCCGCTCGGGTGGCTCCGAACGTCTGATCGACCTGCTGAGCGAGGGGGTGGACCGGGCCGCCGCCGCCATGAAGGAACGATCGAGCGACCTGTCGCCCGAGCGCCAGGCGGCCGTGGCCCACGCGCTCGGCGTCGGCGCGGTCAAGTACGCCGACCTGTCCACCGAGCGTGGGCGCGACTACATCTTCGACTGGGACCGGATGCTGGCCTTCGAGGGCGACACCGGTCCGTATCTGCAGTACGCCCACGCGCGCGTGCGGTCCATCTTCCGGCGGGCCGGCGTGGCCCCGCCGGCACCGGGTGCGGTGCCGCAGCTCGGCGAGCCCCAGGAGCGCGCGCTGGCGTTGCAACTGCTCGGTTTCGCGGCGGCAGTGGAGGCCACCGCGGAGACCTGCAGCCCCTCAAAGCTCTGCGCCTACCTCTTCGAGCTGGCCACCTCGTTCACGTCCTTCTACGAGGCCTGCCGGGTGCTGGTCGACGACGAGGCGCTACGGGAGTCGCGACTCGGGCTGTGCGACCTCACGGCCCGGGTGCTGGAGCTCGGGCTCTCGCTGCTGGGCATGGAGGCGCCCGAGCAGATGTGACCCCGGCCGGGCCGCCCCCTATCCTCTGCCCGGCACGTCACGTGCGGGCCCGCCGGGCGGGCTGACGATGGAGAACCCACAAGGAGTCGCAGCGAAATGGATCTGAACGGCACGTCGGCGATCGTCACCGGAGGGGCCTCAGGGCTCGGGCTGGCCACCTCACGGCTGCTGGCCGAGCGCGGCGTGCGCGTGGTGGTGGCCGACCTCCAGGCCGACAAGGGCGAGCCGCTGGCCAAGGAGATCGGCGGGCTGTTCGTGCAGACGGACGTCACCAACGCCGAGCAGGTGATCACCGCCGTGGACGCCGCCGTCGAGATGGCGCCACTCAAGTCGCTGGTGAACTGCGCCGGCATCGGCTGGGCCACCCGCACCATCGGGCGCGACGGTGACTACGCGTCGGCACACGACCTCGACCTCTACCG
>DATCEZ010000072.1:0-8804 GCA_036509775.1 Acidimicrobiales bacterium | reverse complement strand
AAGCCAGGGACCGTCCACGACACCTTGCGGAGGAAGTGCACCACCGGACCGATGTCGAAGAATTCCACGCGAAGGGGACACTCCTGCAGGTCGACGATGTCGAGAGCCGCGGACGTGGCGCCTGCCCGCACATTCACCGCGCTGCGACTCTCGTTGACCGGCTGGGGACCCATGAGAAAGTCCGTCAGCTCGCGGTTGGTGCCCGGGCCGATCTGCTGGGACAGATAGGTCCCGCCGGATCGCAACACGCGGCCGATCTCCGACCACAGAACGACGACCGGATGGCGGCTGACAACAAGGTCGAACGACGCGTCAGCGAAGGGCAACGCAGGCGAGTCCGCCGCGAAGACGACCCCAACGCCGAGCGGCAACAGACGCTTCCTCGCGAGCGCGACGTTCGGTGGCCACCCCTCGGTGCCCACCAAGAGCGAGGGTCGCCGCGCCAGTGTGGCCAGCACCTCCCCGCCGCCCGTCTGGATGTCGAGTGCAGCCTCAGCCTGGGCCATATGCTCGGCCATCAGGCGCGCGTAGCCCCAGGGCGGGCGCTCTTCCGTGGCGCGACCCTCGAACCACGAAAAGTCCCAACCCTCCAGTGGTACCGCCGTGCCCTCCTCCACGAGCTGCTCGAATCGAGTCACCGCACGTGCCGCTGCTCGGTTCGTTTGTCAGAGCGGGGGCTGTGCGAGCAGGGCCGCGGGCCCGCTCAAAGGTCCGCGGGCAATTGCACCACGATGTGGCTCGACCCTGGCCCCGACGTGTTCGGCGGGACGGTCGTGACCAGCCCACTTGTCGTGTGGTGATTGTTGCGGTGGCCCCGGGCGGCCTCCACCGCGATGAAGACGATCGAGCCCCAGACGACGGCAAAGATCATCCAGCCCTTCGCCGCACCCTGCAGGATGAGTATCCCCCAGGGCGGCAGCGGTTCCACCTGGGACGGGATCGATGTGCGCTCCCAGGAGGAGGGCGGCGGCATGGCGCCTGGAACGCCGGGTGGCCCAGCGGGGGGAGGCGGCTGCGGGGGTGACCATCCGGACGATCCCGGTGCGGCCCGCGGGTACGCCGGGGGTGTCGCCGTCTGCTCGCCGGTCGACGGGTACGAGAACGGCTGCGCCGGTGGCTGGTCCTGCGGGGGCGAGGGCGGCGCGGACGGCACGGGAGGTGGCGGCGGCGGCGGGGCCTGTGTCGCTCCGCCGGCGACTGCACCGATCGGTGGTGGCGGCGTGGCCGACGCTGGCGGGACGAAGTCGCCGAACATGCCCCAGGCGTACTCCGACGTGAGCATGTTGAACCACGCCGCGAGGCGGGCCTGATAGCGGACCAACGCGGCGTACGTGGTGTACAGCGTCGGCGGCATACGGCCCGTGACGATGACGACGACCCACATCGCGATGATCAGTGGCACCGTCAGCCCGTAGTTGACGATCTGCGCGAAGACGGCAGCCGGGATGGCAAGGATGAGGCGGAACAACACTGACAGGCGGTTCAACTGACCGGGTGCGGGCAGGATCGGGCGGACCGGGTAGTCCATGTCGTCGAACGAGAAGGGCGGGTACTGGTCGGTCAGGAGGAGGATGTACGCGTTGACACGGACCTCCCATCGGACCAGCCCGCTGAGGTAGTTGTGCGCAAAATCCGGAAGCCGGCCGGTGAAGAGTGCGGCGAACCAGCCGATCACCGCCACGAAGAAGCCCGCGATCGTCAGGAACACGAGCACGAAAATCTGTGGGATGGCGAGAATCAGCCGGAAGACGACCGTCACCCGCCGCTGCGGGAGTGTCCCGGAGAACCACATCTCGACGCGCCTCGTCGGCATGGACATGGAGACGTTCGTCATGTCACCCCCTTGGACGGCACCCGCCCGCCGGACGCCGGTTCGAAAGAGACGCTAGAGCATGAGCCGCGGCGCAGCGATGCCTTTCCTCCACGACTCGATTCACCCGATCCTCACGCGCCGCCGCAGGTCCCGAGCCGGCGCGTCTGCGAGAACATCCGCCCCAAGGCGACCCAGGCACTGGAGTCGTACGTCGGATGGCCGCGGTCGGCCGTCTGGGCCCGGCGCAAGAGCGCAATCCCGGTGTCGTTCTGGCCGGCCGCCCGTCCCGAGCCGGCGTCAGAGAGATCCGTACAACGCGTCGATCAACGATCGGTTGCGCCTGCTCTGCCAACGGGGGATGACATGGTTCATGACGTACCCGAACGCCACCCCGCCCGCCGGGTCGGCGAAGCCCACCGCTCCCCCGGTGCCGAAGTGGCCGAAACTGCCGGGGTTGGGACCGAAGGGGCGACGCGGCACCGTAGGTTTGAAACCGAGTCCGAAGGTGACGTCTTCGTGGAGGATCGGGCAGTAGCCGCTCGACTGCGCCGACGTCGCCTCGGCCAGCAGGTCGCTCGAGAGGAGGCGGCCGGGCTCGAGCAACGCCGCGTACAGGCGCGCCACGCCCCGCGCCGTCCCGTGCCCGTTCGTCGACGGGACCTCCGCGCTGCGCCACGCCACCGTGTTGACCACGCCCATTGAGGAGTATCCCGGCGGGTTGAAGTAGCTCAGCATCTCCATGCGGGCGTCACCCTCCAGCGCCTCGTCCAGCGCGGCCGGCGGTCCGGGCGATTCGAAGAGCACCTCGGCGCAGCGCCGCTGTTCGGCCGGCGGGACGCCGACGAACAGGTCGGCCTGCAACGGTCCGGCCAGCGCGGCCAGCCGTCGCCCGCTGGGCTCGCCGCTCACCCTTCGCACGACCTCGCCGATCAGATGCCCGTAGGTGTTGGTGTGATAGGCGTGGCGCGTGCCGGGCTCCCACCACGGTGCGGTCGCAGCCAGTGCTCCCGCCATGCGGTCCCAGTCCCACAGGTCGTCGTTGCGCAGCGGTTCGCGGATAGCCGGGACCCCCGCTCGGTGACACAGCGCGTGCCGCAGGGTGGCCCCTTCCTTGCCAGCGGCGGCGAACTCGGGCCAGATGGTGCAGAGCGGGTCGTCCAGCGCGATCATCCCGGCGTCGACGAGTTGCAGCGCCAGCAGGGCGACGAACGCCTTCCCGACGGAGTAGTAGTCGACCAGCGTGTCGTGTCGCCAGGGCGCGGCCGTCGCCGGGTCGGCCCAACCGCCGGCCAGGTCGACCACCGTCACGCCGTCAACCACGATGCAGACCGCGGCGCCGACCTCCCCCCGCTCGCCGAAGTTGCGCACGAACTCCTCCCGCACGGCGCGGAAGCGGGAGTCGCAGTGACCGCTGACGGGGATGTCCACGAACCCGACTCTCGTCCAGGCCCGGTCCGGCCCGCAAGCAGAGGGGGCGGACGCGGCCCGGAGGCCGGCTAGACGCGCGCCCCGGAGCGGTTGATCGTGGACTCGTCCGTGCCGAGATACGACTCGATCACCGCCGGGTGCTCCAGCACCTCTGCCGGCGTACCCTCGGCTATGACCTGCCCGAGCTCGAGGGCGATCATGCGGTCGCAGATCGCCGTGAGGAGCGGCATGTCGTGCTCTACCACCAGGATCGAGCACCCGGTGTGCTGCTGCACCCGGATGAGCAGCGGCCCCATAGCCTCGGTCTCGCGCTGGGCCACACCGCCCGAGGGCTCGTCGAGCAGGAGGACGCCGGGCTCCTGGGCCAACACGCAGGCCAGCTCCACAATGCGGCGTGTCCCGGTGGACAGCTCGCCGACGAGCTTCTCCCGGAAGGCGTCGAGCCCCATCATCTCGACCAGCTGCTCGGCCACGTCGGCCACGTCGGCCTCGGAGTCGAGCGAGGCCGGCAGGCGCAGGCCGGCCGCCACCATGTCGCGCGAGCGGAGGTGCCGCTCCTGGGCCACGGCGATCGTCTCGGCCACGGTCAGTGACGGGAACAGGCGCGCCTCTTGGAAGGTCCGTCCCAGTCCCGCTGCGGCGCGCATGTGCGCCGGCCAGGTGTCGATGTCGGCTCCCCCGAGGCGGATCCGTCCACCGTCGAGCGCGAGGAACCCCGAGACGCAGTCGAAGAAGGTCGTCTTGCCCGCCCCGTTGTGGCCGATGAGGCCGAGGATCTCCCCGTCGCGCAGGGTCAGACTGATGTCCTCAATGGCCGTGATGCCGCCGAAGGTCTTGCGCACGCCGTTGCATTCGAGGATGGCGGGCGCCTCCGCCGACGGCGGCATCCGCTTCCCCGGGTCCGCCATGACCAGCGCCGAGGACGCGCTGGCGTGCACATGCAGGTCCGTCGGCCCCGCATCCGGCGTGACCACCGTGCCCTCGACGGAGCCGGCCCCGGCGATGAAGACGGAGCGCAAAATGTCGGGCCGGTCCAGCAGGTCGCGGGTGCGCCCGCTGAAGCGCACCTCGCCCTTCTCCAAGAAGACGGCCCGTTCGGCCAGCTCCAGTGCCACGTTCACCGACTGCTCCACGACGACGATCGTCGTGCCGGTGGCATGCAGGAGCTTGACCACCTGGAGCAATTGGGCCACCACCGTCGGGGCCAGTCCGAGTGAGAGCTCGTCGATCATCAGCACCTTGGGCTTGACCATGAGTGCCATGGCCAGCGACAGCATCTGCTGCTCCCCGCCCGAGAGATTGCCCGCCTGTTGGTGACCCCGCTCGCGCAGAATCGGGAAGAGGTCGAGCACTCGTGCGCGCGCCTCCCCTACGGCGTGGTGATCCTTGCGGATCATCCAGGTGCCCAGACGCAGGTTCTCGTCCACCGACAGGGTCGGAAACACGCCACGGCCGCCAGGCATCAACGACAGGCCGCGGCGAGCCACCCTCTCGGCAGGCTCGCCGGTGATGGCGGCGCCGTCCATCCACACCGCGCCCCCGCCCACCCTGACCAGACCGCTGGCGCCCTTCAGCAGGGTGGACTTGCCGGCGCCGTTGGTGCCGAGCAGCGCCACGATCTCGCCCTCGTGCACATCGAGGTCGACCCCGAAGAGGATCTGCACTGGGCCGTAGGAGACCTCGACCTGCTGGCACGACAACACCACGGGGCTGTCCGGGATGAGACCGTCGCCGTGCACCGGCGCCGACGACGAGACCATCGGCACCGGCGCCGTGTCCTCGTCACGCGTCTCGGGCACCGCCACGAACATCGACGAACCGCCCAGGGCGGCAATCCCCTCGTCGCCCTCCTCGCTCAGCGCGTGCTCCAGAATGGCCGTCTCCTCCGGAGCGTGGTCAACCAGTTCCACCCGGCGGTCGGCCACCAGGCTGGGCACCAGAATCTGGCGGCGCTCCGCCACCCGCCGCAGCAGCCGGTCCCGGATGCTCTGCACGCCCTCGGCCAGACCGCCCGGCAGGAACAGCAGCACGAGGAGGAGTCCGACACCGGTGAACACCAACTGGTACTGGGGGAACCAGTTACTCAACACCTCGATCAGTGCCACGCCCATGAGCACGCCACTGATGGAACCGAGGCCGCCGATGACGGCCATGGAGAACACGACCAGCCCGTACGACGCGTCGAACGTGTGGAAGGCCACCGCGCCCAACAGCACTGCGTAGAGGCCGCCCGCGATGCCCGCGATGGCGCCCGCCAGCACGAAGCCGGCGAGCTTGGTGCGCACCGGTGGCACCGACATGGCGGCGGCCGCCTTCTCGTTGTCGCGTGTCGCCAGCAGGACGCGGCCCGATCGGGCCCGGCGCAGCCCCTGAATGAACAGGATGGCCAGCACCAAGAAGCCAAGGCAGCAGAAATAGAAGGCCTTGTTGGAGGCCAGGTCGAAGCGCTGCCACAGCACCGGGCGCAGGAAGGCCTGCGGAATGATGTTCGGGAAGTAGGTCGGGTTCAGGAAGAAGGTGTCCATGGCCACGCCGAGGGCGAGAGTCACCGCGGCCAGGTAGGAGCCGCGGATGCGCAGGGCGGGGACCCCGACCACCACGGCCAGGACAGCGCCCGCAGCCCCGGCAGCGGCCAGGCTGAAGAAGAGGTCGACGTTGGCCTTCTCAATGAGGTCGCCCGCCAGCACGCCCCCGACCCCGGCGAAGGCGAACTGGCCCAGGCTCACATTGCCCGACCAGCCCGTGAGGACCACGAGCGAAATGGCGATGATGCCGTAAATGAGGGCCGCCGTGTACTCGAGCGTCGTGCCCGGCCCCGAGACGAGCGGGACCACCACGACCACGACGGCGACCAGCGCCATGAGCCCGATGCGGCCCGCCTTGACCTCGGGCAGCGAGCGCAGCGCGGCGGGGATCGGCTTGAGGATGCCGGTCGAGGAGAAGGACTCCTCGGCGTCGTCGGCCCGGCTCCGCTTGCGTTGCAGGAACAGGAGTCCGAAGAGGATGGCCACCAGGTTCACCACGTCGCCGACGGAGCTCCCGTAGGTCGGCATGTTGAACTCGAACAGGCCACTGGTCACGCCGAGTGCCACCCCGGCGCCGAAGGCCAGGGGGAGGCTCTCCATGCTGGCGATGATGGCGGCCGCCAGCGCAGGGAGGATGAGGGTCGGGCCGGCGCCGGCCGCGATGGTGATGCCGGACGACGGCGCGCTCAGAATGCTCGTCAGGCCGGCCAGCAGGCCGGCGATCACCCACACCAGCGTGGACAACCGGCGCACGGGGATGCCGAGGAGGCGGGCCCGGTCCGAGTTGTCCGCCACCGAGCGCACCGCCACGCCGGCGTCGGTGCGCAGGAGGAACCAGCCCATGGCCACCAGCACCACAGGCACGACGATGGCGATCAGGAGGTCGTTCCCGGTGAAGAGCACCGGGAAGAGCAGCACGTGGTGGGAGCTCAGCGGCGTGTTGACCACACCGACGATGGAGGGCCCGTGCAGCCAGCCGGGCACGAGCAGCTGGATCCCGCCGAAGAGCTGGGCCAGGCCGATGGTGACGACCATCACGATCAGGCGGGGGGCGGAGAAGAAGCGCCAGCGGATGATGAAGTCCACGAACAACCCCAGGGCCGACCCGACCAGGAGGGCGATGCCGATGCAGACGAACCAGTTGACGTGGTGGGCCAGGTTGAGCTCGACGGCGACCGTGGCCGCCAGCGCGCCCATGGCGCCATAGGAGAAGTTGATGACGCGCAAGGCCCGGTAGGTCAGCACCAGGCCCAGGGCCAGCAGGCCGTTGACGGCCCCGAATTCCGCTCCGTTGAGGATCTGACCGCGCGGTGCCGCGTGTGGCCACAGGGCCGGGACCGCGAAGAGGAGGACGAAGGCGGCAGCCAGGGTCAGGCCGACACCGCGCAGGCGGGCGGGCGTGGCCGCCCAGGCGCGACCGACGGAGAGTGGGGCGGTGACGGCCACGGACCGGCTAGCCCCCGCCCGACGGCGCGATCGGGAAGTTCGAGGGCACGGGCAGCGCGCCGCCGGCGTAGGAGCCGATCTTGGTCCGGGTGCTCGAGGCGACGTACGCGCCTGCCTTGTCGTCGTAGGGCGACGTCTTGTTGGCGTCCCAGTAAATGAAGGACCAGTCGCTCTGGGGCGTGTAGTGCCCCGCCGGGAACGACCACGTGCCGTAGAGCGCGTTGGCGGCGCCGGCCTGGCTGCCCGGATAGGCCCGCATGCCGTTCTGGAACGTCGCGGGGGTCAGGTCCGGGCCCGCCATCTGAATGCCGATGGCCATCTCGTACATCTGGGCGTAGATGAGATCGACCGCGTTGGCCGGCTCCGTGCTCGAGCTGACCTGCTTGTAGGCCGAATAGCCGAACGTGTTCTGCTTGGGCACCGTCGGTCCGTTGAAGGTCACGCCGAAGGCGTGGGACCACTCGCTCTGAGCGAAGAGCTGGCCGACGATGTCCTGGTCGGTCAGGGCGACGCCGGCCACCACCCACTCGGGTGTGTAGCCCTGCTCGGCCGCCCGTGACGTGAGGTAGACCGGGAAGACCGGGTCGCAGCCGCAGATCACCGTCGTGATGCCGTCGTTCTGCAGCTGGCTGATGACGTTGGAGGCCTGGCTCGACAGTGTCGACAAGTTGAGCTGGTACTGAATGTTGTCGGTGATCGGATGCCCAGCCGCGGCCGCCTCCTGCACGGCGGATTGGGCCGCCGACTGGTACCAGGGGTCGCTGGGGGCGATGATCGCCACCTTGCGGGGCTTGCCCTGCAGGCTGCCGCCGGCATAGGCGGCGTTCCCCCCGGCGAGCGACTTCAGGTACAGCTCGCTCGTGGCCTGCACGACGTCGTTGGACTCGGTGTCGAGGCTCCACATGTAGGGCGCGTACTGGCCCATGAACGAGGCCGACAGGTAGGGCGCCCCGAAGGAGATCACGTGCTGCGCCGCCAGCGCCACGTCGTAGGGCTCGGTCACGCCGTCGAGCTCGGCGAAGGCGTGCTCGGACTGGGCGGAGGTGACGGCATCGGCGTCGGCCTGCTGCTGCCCGCTGCCGAGCAGCTCGTTGGTGATGGAGCCCTGGCCGTTGAAGAACTCGACGTTGAGCTTGCGGCCGTAGAACTGGAAGTGGTTGTCGAAGTAGGTGGCGAGTGCGTTGACCGTGCGCTCAATGTCGGCGGTGGTGTCGGTGATGTTGGCGCCCCCGAGCGAGGCCAGCGTCTGCTGGAAGCTCTCGGAGTCAGAGGTGATCCGGTAGCTGACATTGATGCTGTTGCCCGACACCCCGGCCGAGGTCGCCCCACCGTTGCTGCCGGAAAACGAAAGGCACGGCGGCGAATACGGGTCGCCGGGCACCTGCTCGGTCTGGCCCGGGCAACCCCCCGACTTGCCGGTGGCAGTTCCCGCGGTGGACGAGGCGGCCGTCTTCGCCGCCCCGGCCGCTCCGGCTGCACCGGCCGCTCCCACGCCGCCCGCTGCGCCACCGGCGGAGGCCGCGCCCGCGGCACCCGGTGCCGTCGTGGCGGTGGTGGACGCGCCGGCAGCGGCGCCGGCGCCGCTGCCCCCC
>DATCEZ010000071.1:0-13117 GCA_036509775.1 Acidimicrobiales bacterium | reverse complement strand
GACTAGGCGAGCTGGTGCTCACGAGGCCGGGTGCGATCGTGCGGAAGGCATTGGAGATCGTGGGGCTCGATGCGTGGATCATCGATTGGTCCTCCGACTGGGATGAATAGACGCCCCGAGCACGACGTCTGCCCTCGCTGCGACAGTGCTGAGATTACGACACATTTTGAGAAAACGAGCGCATCGCAATCTCTTCAATGGCACGGGCGATGCTCGGTGTGCAAGCTCACGTGGTCACAATCATGAGTGCTCCGCCGCGAACTGCGGGAATCTCGCTGGGTCGCCGGTCCGACTTACCGGCAGGAGTGGGCTGGCGCCGTACGGCTGGCTTGGCTGTGAACAGGCAGTCGCTGGATCGCCGAGGACATGGCGCAAGACGCGTACTTGGCGATGAGTCAGCAACGGCACGTCGAGAACCCTCGCGCATACGTGCGAGCAGCACTGGTCAACGCCTCAAAAAGTGGCGTTCCGGTCTCCGCCGCTGCCGCCGCACTGGGGCACGATCCGGCGATCTTCCTTTGCAACTATGCCCACCTGTACCCCGGTGATCTGCGTAGCGTCGCCGACGCGATGGACGTCGCACGTCAGTCGGCTCAAGCGGGTGCAGTGACACGCTCAACGGGCCGGATATCGCGCGGGGATTTCGCGGGGACGAATCGTCCTGCGGAATTTCCGTCCGAAGCCTGACGTTCTCATCAGGAACTTTGGTGGAGGCGATGGGACTTGAACCCACGAACCTCCTGACTGCCAGTCAGGCGCTCTACCAGCTGAGCTACGCCCCCAGTGGTGGAGGACGACGATAGCAGTCGGAGACACCCACCCCGTCCCATCCCGGACGCCCGCGGACGCCCGGAATTGGGGGCCGACCTGCCCTGCGACCACCGAATTCGGCCCGGAGGCCACCAGGGTGTCGCCTACCCTGGGGGCATGGCACGCGCATATGACGTCACTGCGGTGGAGCGCAAGTGGCAACGCCACTGGGACGACGAGGGCACCTACCAGATCGACAACGACGACCCGCGGGAGAAGTTCTATGCGCTGTGCATGTACCCCTATCCCTCAGGTGCGGCGCACCAGGGCCACGTACGGAACTACACCTTCGGTGATCTGACGGTCCGCTACCAGACCATGCAGGGCAAAGGTGTCCTGAGCCCGATCGGCTTCGACTCCTTCGGGCTGCCGGCCGAGAACGCCGCCATCAAGACAGGGACCCATCCGCGCATCTTCACCGAGGCCCGGATCGCCGAGCTCACGGCATCCCTGCGCCGGCTGGGTGCCGTCTACGACTGGCGCCGAGAGATCCACAGCCACGATCCCTCGTACATCAAGTGGAACCAGCTGATCTTCCTCCGTCTCTGGGAGGCCGGTCTGGCCTATCGGGCGCTCGCCCCGGTGAATTGGTGCCCGGGCTGTCAGACCGTGCTGGCCAACGAGCAAGTGCTGGCCGACGGCACCTGTGACCGCTCCGGTGACATCGTCGAGAAGCGCAACCTGGAGCAGTGGTTCTTCCGCATCACTAAGTACGCCGACGAGCTCCTCGAGGCCTTGGACGACCTCGAGTGGCCCGAGCGGGCCAAGACGATGCAGCGCAACTGGATCGGCCGTTCCGAGGGCGCGGAGTTCGACCTCGCCGTCCAGGGCCGCCCCGACGTGACCGTCAAGGTCTTCACGACCCGGCCCGACACCAGCTTCGGCATGACCTATGCCGTCATGGCCCCCGAGCACCCGCTCGTGGACGAGGTGACCACCGCCGATCAGAGGGAAGCCGTCGAGGCGCTGCGCATCCGGGCGGCGCTCTCCACCGACATCGAGCGCCAGGCCGAGGGCGACACCGCTGCACTGGGCAAGCGTGGAGCCTTCACCGGCAGCAGCGTGATCAATCCGTTTACCGGCAGTCCTGTCCCGCTCTTCGTCGCCGACTACGTCCTCATGGGCTACGGGACCGGGGCGATCATGGCCGTCCCGGCTGAGGACGAGCGCGACTGGGCCTTCGCGCAGCAGCACGGGCTCCCGATCGTGCGGACGGTGCAGCCCCCCGAGGACTGGGACGCCAACGGAGGCGGGGCGTACTCGGGCGACGGCGTCAAAATCAACAGCAGCTTCCTCGACGGTCTCGACATCGCCACGGCGAAGGCCCGGTCCATCGACTGGCTCGAAGAGCAGGGCGTCGGCGAGCGCAAGGTCAACTATCGGCTGCGCGACTGGCTGGTGTCGCGCCAGCGCTTCTGGGGCTGTCCGATTCCAGCCGTGTACTGCGAGGAGCACGGCGTCGTCCCGGTGCCCGAGGACCAGTTGCCGATCGTGGCACCCGACGACGTCGAGTTCCTGCCGACGGGGCAGTCGCCGCTCTCGCTCCACGAGGGTTTCCTGCACACGACGTGCCCCATCGACGGCGGCCCGGCCCGGCGCGAGACCGACACCATGGACACCTTCGTCGACTCGTCGTGGTACTTCCTGCGCTTCACCGACCCCTGGAACACCGAGCAGCCCTTCGCCCCGTTGGCGGCGCAGCGCTTCATGCCCGTCGATCAGTACATCGGTGGGATTGAGCACGCCATCCTCCACCTCCTCTACGCACGCTTCTACACGCGGGCGTTGATCGACGTGGGGCTGGCGCCCGGCATCGATCGGGAGCCCTTCCGCCACTATCTCGCCCAGGGCATGATCCGCATGGACGGGACGAAGATGTCCAAGTCCAAGGGCAACCTGATCGCGCCCGAGCACTACTTCGACACCGTCGGCGCAGACGCCCTGCGGCTCTTCCACTTGTTCGTGGGGCCGCCCTTCGACGACATGGACTGGTCCGAGCAGACCGAGCAGGTCATTGAGGGTTGCGGGCGATTCTTCGACCGGCTCTGGCGCACCTGCACCGCCGAGCAGACCCTCCGCACCGGCGCGCAGACACCCGCCGACCTGGCCGTGCGTCAGGCCGTGCACCGGACCATTGCCGACGTGACGAGGGACGTGGAGCGCTGGTCGTACAACACCGCGGTGGCGCACTGCATGGAGTTGCTCAACCTGGTGCAGCGCTATGGCAACGCCACCGACGCAGCGCCGCACGCCGAGGTCTGGGATGAGGCGATCGACTCCTTGCTCAAGCTGCTTGCAGTGATGTCCCCGCACGTCACCGCCGAGCTGTGGGAGCACCGCCACCCGGGGGAGCCGTCCGTCCACCTGCAGCGCTGGCCCGCCTTTGACCCCGAGCTGATCCGCCAGGACACCGTGATGATGGTGATTCAGGTCAACGGCAAGGTGCGCGACCGCATTGAGGTCGACGCCGGCATTTCCGAAGCGGACGCCGAGGCGGCCGCGCTCACATCGGCCAAGGTGATCGAAGCGCTGGGCGGGGCGACCCCCAAGCGGGTCATCGTCCGCCCGCCACGCCTCGTCAACGTCGTGATCTAGCCGTCTTCACCGCCGGTATCGCCGTCTGATGCGGCCGGGCATCGAAGAGGGAAAGCATCGAATTCCGCACCGCCGTATGCTCCCGCCCGACATGGCGGTCCGACGCGAACTCGAGGCCGTTGCGCCCGGGCGCCTCTTGGCCCATGCCACTCCGGTCGTCCTTGCCGGTTTCGCCATGATCGCCTGGTCGCTGACTTCAGCGGCAGCGTCACCAGCCAACCAGCGCCTTCCGGTGCGCAACACCTCGGGACGGACTGACTGCAGCGTCGAACCGGGAAGGCCCGTGCAGGGAGTTGGCTCGTTCTACGGCCGGGGAGGAGGCGGATTCCCGATCGTCGCCAGCATCGACGCCAATGGTTGCGACTCTTGGACGTACGAGTTGGCCGGGAGCTTTGGTCCCGACACATCGTTCTTCGCGGGCCCCGGATTCCACACGGGACAACATGCCTATCAAGACGGCACACAAGAGACGACGGAGTTGGTCGACGGCCGCCAGCTGATTCGTGTCGTCCATCCGACCAAGGAGTGGCTGCGCGTCTACAAGGGCTACGACGCTTGCACCACGTCGGACGACGGCGCCGGAAGTCCAACGACATGCATCGCCCCAGCGCCCGAACCTCGTCCCGACGACTGGGTGCCGTACGTCCCCGTCGGCATCCTCCTGGGCGCGCTAGCTCTCTTCCTGATCCACTTCTTGCGACCCGCCGGCCCGGTCCGCCGCCGCCGGCACTATCGGCGCGTGCAGCACCATCTCACGCACGCCGTCCCGAACGACCCCGCCAAGCAGCTCGAGGGCGTTGATATCCGCCAACTCCAGAAGCGACTGCGTCGACTCGAGCGCGCCGTGAGCACCGAGCTCTCGGAGTCTCAGCGGCACTGGTTCAGCGGTTTGGTCGCCTCGGGACGGCACGGCATGGCTCTGGAGTCCCTGGCGCGCTGGATGGCCGAATCGCACGTGCCGATCGGGGATCACCTCCGCGACGAGGCGCTCTGGATCGCCGGGTCTCTCCACATCGAACGTGAGGTGCGTCCGATCCTCGACGGCCAGCTCTTGGCACACGAAGACGACTTCGGTCCACATGCCGTGTCTTCGACGGGGTTCGACGTTCCGCTGGATGCGTTCAAAGCTTTGGTGTCAGAGGCCGTCGACTCGTTGCCTCCGGCCTTCGGCAAGGCAATGACCAATGTCGCCATCGTCATTGAAGAGCAGCACGACGACGATGGCCGGCTGGGGCAGTACCAAGGACACCCACTGGCGGCACCTCGCTACCGCACCTGGCTGTTGCACCCCGACAAGATCACCATCTACCGCAGGACCATCTGTGAGCACTGCCACAGCCGCAATGAGGTCAGGGCAATGGTGTACCGGGTCGTGATTCACGAGATCGCACACCACTTCGGGATCGACGACCCACGACTGAGCGAACTCGGCTGGTAGCGCAGCCAAACGGCCGGACCCCCAACCACCAGGTAGCCCCGACCACATGGCCGGAAACGAACCGGCCTCTAGCGGAACCCGGCCAGCACGCCCTTCCACATGTCGGGGTCAACCTTGTAGGGCGCGTAGAAGCTGAAGCGGTCGACCATCCCCTCGAAGCGGTTCCGTACCTCCGTCGCCACCTGGTCGAGCGGCGCCACGACGGCGAAGGCGTTGAGGATGTCGTCGTTGATGAGCTCACCCATCTTCTCCCACTCGCCGCGCTTGGAGAGCGTGTTGAGCTCCGGCTGCAGGTCGCCCCAGCCGTGCAGCTCCAACACCGGTCGGTAGGCGGGCGTGGAGCCATAGAAGGCGATCTGCTCGCGCACGCCCTTGGCGGCGGCCTCCATGCTCTGCTCGTCCGGACCGGTGACGACGAAGCCGGGGTAGGAGACGGTGAGATCCATCCTCGTCTTGCCCGCCTTGGCCGCGCCCCGCCCCAGTGCGGGCAGGCTGACCTCGCGCAGGTACCGCTCCGTGGAGAAGCCGTGCACCAGGAAGCCGTCACCGACTTCGCCCGCCACCTCGGTCATGAGCTCACCGACGGCGGCCAGCAGGATCTTGGGATTGCCGTACGGGTTGGGCCCGGGGTTGAAGAACGGCGTCATCAGGGTGTGCGTGTAGAACTCGCCCCGGAAGGCGAGCGGCTCGCCCGTCTCCCACGTGTTCCAAATGGCGCGGATGGCCAGTACGAGCTCACGCATGCGGGGCGCCGGGTGCGACCAGGGCATGGAAAAGCGCTTGGTGATGTGCGGCTTAATTTGGCTCCCCATGCCGAGCATGAAGCGCCCCTTGGTGAGCAGCTGCAGGTCGTTGGCCAGGACAGCCAGCGTCATCGGGTTGCGGGCGAAGGCGACCGCGATCCCTGTCCCGAACTCCAGCGTCTTCGTGGCGGTCGCGCCGACGGCAATCGGCAGGAAGGGATCGTGGTTCGTCTCGGCCGACCACACCCCGTCGTAGCCACTCTGCTCCGCCTTCACCGCTTGGGCCGCAATGCCGTCGGGGTCGAACCCGATGCCGCCGTCGATCTTCATGGACAACTGCTTCCTCTCACGCTCGCTCGCACCCGATTCGTCCGACTCATTCGACCTACTGCTCCTCGCCCCGTAGGAAGCGCTCCAATTCCGCCGCGATCTCGTCGCCCGACGGCACCGCCTCGACCCCCATGGCGTTGCCTTCCGAAGCGTCGATGTTCTCCTCCAGCTTGCGCACCATGTCCTGGTGCTCTGCGTTGTCGGAGATCAGGTGATCCACCTGACGACGCGAGCTGTCGCCCGC
The DNA here is from genome assembly GCA_036509775.1 of Acidimicrobiales bacterium. GTDB lineage: Bacteria > Actinomycetota > Acidimicrobiia > Acidimicrobiales > RAAP-2 > Bog-473. The sequence goes on along the minus strand of DATCEZ010000071.1, from coordinate 6,957 downwards.
CCGCCGCAACGCGGAGGAATCGAGCGACAGCGACCCCACGGCGGCCAGGCCTTCGATCAAAGCCGCACTGGCTTCGGGGAACGGCATGCCCGCCACGTAGTGGGGGACCCGCGCCCACAGGCTGACAGCGGGCGTCCCGTTGGCGCCGAACGCCATCTCGAGCGCAGCCAACACGCCGGCCGGCACCTCGAGCTCGCCCTGCACGATGCCGACCTGCTCTATGAGGTTGGCCGACTCCGCCGGCGCCGTCGCGGCCAGCTTCACGGGCCGTGTGTGCGGTGCCGGGGCGGGGAAGGCCCCCAGTCCCACCACCATGCGGACGCGCCAGGAGCGGGCGAGCCCGACGACGGCGTCCGTGAAGGCGCGCCAGTGGAAGTCGGGCTCGGGGCCGACCAGGAACAGCATGTCCCGCCCTGATTCGTCCGTCCCCTGGCGCACGACGGTGCGGGGCCAGTTCAACTCGGTCGTGATGCCGTTGACGATGCGCGCCACCGGGCGCCGGGCCCGCTGGTCGAGGAAGTGCTCCCCGTTGAACGTGACGAGCGGCTCGGTGTGCCCCTGGCCGAGGAGCGTGGCGATGGCCGTCGTGGCCCCCAGCCCGGCGTCGACCCAGCCCTCGAGGGCCACGACCAGAATCGGCTCCCGGAGGACGGGTTCTCGGTGGACCTCGAAGATCTCGGTGAGCCCGTTGCCCTCGGGGCTCACGGGGCGCTCTCCAGTGCCTCCGACGCCATCTCGAAGAGACGCCCGATCTGCACCGGGAAGCCGTCGACGCTGCCCTGATCGCCTGCACCGGCGCCGGCCACGTAGCGGGCGTAGACGCCCTGCAGAATGCAGGCCAGCTTCCAGTACCCGAAGGCCTGGTAGTAGCCGATCCCCGAGACATCGAGGTCGGAGACCGCGTCGTAGCGCTCCTTGATCTGTGCCTTGGTCGAGAATCCGGGTGCCGTCGTCGGGGATTGCCCCAGCACCGCCATGGCGTCGTCGGGGTCGGACCAGTAGTCCATCAGCAGCCCGAGGTCGGCCAAGGGGTCGCCCAAGGTGCAGATCTCCCAGTCGAGGATGGCCCGGACGGTTCCGTCGTCGGCCAGCACCACGTTGTCCATCCGGTAGTCGCCGTGCACCACCGACGTCCGTTGCTGCTTCGGGATGCGCCGGGCCAGCTCGTCGCTGACCCGCTCCACGATGCCGCCGTGATCGACCCCTTCGACCTGCATCTGCTCGTACTGTCCGCGCCACCGCTTGAGCTGCCGCTCTATGTAGCCCTCGTGCCGTCCCAGATCGCCCAGCCCGACCGCGTCGGGGTCGACGGCGTGCAGCGCGGCCAGCGTGTCCGCCATGTGACCGCCCACGACGCTGCGCGTGGACACGTCGAACGCGGCCTCGGCCTCGGCGGCGTTGCGCAGGATGTGGCCCTCGACGAACTCCATGACGTAGAAGGGCCGTTCGTTGACCGCCTCGTCGGTGCAGAGGCCGACGGTGACCGGAACAGGAACGCCCGCCGGGCCGAGTGAGTGCATCAGCCGGTACTCGCGGGACATGTCGTGCGCGGTGGGCAGCACGTGGTGCAGCGGGGGCCGCCGCAGGGCCCAGGCCCTGTCTTCTGCATCCTCTACCCGGAAGGTGAGGTTTGAGCGGCCGCCGGCGATCAAGGTGAAGGTCAGGGGCGGGCTGATCTCGGGCAGCTGCGCCACCATCCAGTCGGTGACCTCGGCCTGGTGAATGCCCTCTGGCGCCTGCGACACGCGAAAGACGCTAATCGGTGCCGTGTCGCCCGGTCAGACGCCCGGCACACAGCGGCCGCCCAGAGAGCCGACCCCGAATGGCTCATCCAAAGGCGCCCACGAGGGACGTTTCTCCCGGCGGGGACAGCCATTAGCGTCTTGGTCGATGGACGTCACAGATGAGACATTCCAGGCCGAGGTGCTGGACCGCAGTGCGACGGTGCCGGTCATTGTGGACCTCTGGGCCGAGTGGTGCGGGCCCTGCAAGACCCTCGGGCCGATGCTGGAGAAAGCGGTGGCCGACACCGGGGGCGCCGTCGAGCTGGCCAAGGTCGACGTCGACAACAACCCGGCCGTGGCGAAGGCCTTCAACGTGCAGTCGATTCCCGCCGTCTTCGCCCTCAGCGGCGGCCAGGTCGTCGACCAGTTCATCGGCGCCGTGCCCGAGGCGCAGATCACCGCGTTCGTGCAACGGCTGGCGCCGGCCCCGAGCGAGGCGGACACGCTGGCCGCGGCCGGTGACGAGGCTTCCCTTCGCAAGGCGCTCGAGCTCGAGCCCGATCACGGGGCCGCCACCGAGGGCCTGGCCCGCATCCTCATCGACCGCGGCGACCCGGCGGAGGCGCTGGCGCTGTTGGGGCGGCTCCCCGAGACCGAGGCCAGCCGGACGCTGGCGGCCGAGGCTCGCCTACTCGAAGCGGGGGTCGACCTGTCGGACACCGATCGTGCGGAACTCGAAGCCAAGCTGGACGAGCTGCTCGGGCGGGTGCGCGACGACGACGCGGCCCGCCAGGAGTTCGTGGACCTCCTGGAGGCCATGGGTCCCGACGACCCGCGCACCAAGGAATACCGGCGGGCGTTGACGGCGCGCCTGTACTGATGGCCGGGCCGGCCACCGGGACGCCGACGACCGACACCGACACCCGCCCCGCCGCCACACCCGCCCCGCTGCTCCACCTCGGCGGCAGGCACTACGACCTGACGCACCGGGCTCTCGTCATGGGGATCCTCAACCGCACCCCGGACTCCTTCTACGACAAGGGGGCGACCTTCGAGCTCGACAAGCTCTACGGGCGGGCCGAGCAGTTGGTGGCCGACGGGGCTGACATCCTCGATATCGGCGGCGTCAAAGCGGGGCCCGGGCCCGAGGTGACCGAGCCCGAAGAGCTCAATCGTGTCGTGCCGGTCGTGGCCGGTCTCGTGGCCCGCTTCGACACGCCTGTCTCTGTCGACACCTGGCGCGCCTCGGTGGCGCGCGCCTCCTACGCCGAGGGTGCGGTGATGGGCAACGACATCAGCGGCCTGGCCGACCCCGACTATGCGCCCGCGGCGGCCGAGCACGGCGCCGCCGTCGTCATCACCCACATCCGTCTGGCCCCGCGGGTGGCGGATCCCGACCCGCACTACGACGACGTCGTGGCCGACGTAGCCCGCTTCCTCACGGATCGCGCCGACGGTGCCCGCGCCGCCGGCCTGCCGCCGGAGCGGATCGTGCTCGACGCCGGCCTCGACCTCGGCAAGACCGCCGAGCAGTCGCTGACCCTGCTGCGCGCCTCGTCGACGCTGGCCGCGCTGGGCTACCCGCTCCTCCTGTCGGCTTCCAACAAGACGTTTCTGGGCAAGATCCTGGATTTGGAGCTCACCGAGCGGCGTGAGGCTTCCATCGGCGCGGCGGCGCTCGGCATCGCCTGGGGGTGCCGCATTGTGCGCGTGCACGACGTCAAGGGCACCTGTCGTGCCCGTGACGTGCTCGCCGCCGTCAGCGAGGCCCAATGAGAAGGTCGCAGTGAGCGCGACCCGTACCCAGTCCGTCTATCTGGTCAAGGGTGACGACGCCGCGCTGGTGGCCCAAGCAGTGCACGCACTGCTCGACGATGTCGTGGGCGACGGCGACCATGCGCTCGTCGTCGAGGAGATCGGTGGCGGTGCCGGTGACGAGCTGAGCGTCGGTGCTGTCGTCGACGCCTGCCTGACCCCACCGTTCCTGGTCGATCGCCGGGTGATCGTCGTGCGCGAGGCGGGGCGCCTGCTGACCGCAGACGTGCCGCGGTTGGTCGAGGTGATCGGCGATCCGCTCCCGTCGACCGTGCTCGTCTTCGTGAGTGGGGGAGGGACAATTCCGGCACCGCTCGTCAAGGCCATCACTGCGGCCGGACAGGTCGTCGACGTCGCGACGAGCAAGGCGGGGGACCGCAAGGCCTGGCTCCATGACCATCTCAAAGCGGCACCGGTGAAGCTCGAGCCGAGGGCGGCCGACCTCCTGGCTGGTCACGTGGGTGAGGATCTCGGCCGGGTCGAGGGCCTGCTGAGCGCGTTGAGCGCCGCCTATGGCGAGGGGGCACGGATCACGGCCGACGATCTGGCTCCGTACCTCGGCGAGGCGGGCAACGTCCCGCGCTACGAGCTGACCGGCGCCATCGACAAGGGCGAGGCGGGGGAGGCCCTCAAGGTGCTCCGCCGCATGCTCGAGGCGGGCGGTTTGGCCCCGATTCAAGTCCTCACCACCTTGCACATCCACTTCACCAACATGTTGCTGCTCGATGGCGATGACCTGACCACGGACCGCGACGCCGCAGCCGTCCTCGGCACGGCTCCCTTCGTGGCCAAGAAGGCGCTGGACCAGTCCCGGCGCCTGGGCAGCACGCGGATCGCCGAGGCGATCAACCTGATTGCGGCGGCGGACCTCGACGTGCGCGGCGCCAGCGGCATGGACGCCGAAGTCGTCGTCGAAATCCTGGTGGCCCGGTTGGCCCGCCAGACTCGCCCCGTGCGATCGTCCCGGCCCCGCGCCGGCGCCCGTCGCTAGCGCGTCTCCACCGGCCGCCGCTACGCCAACCGGCCCTAGGCAACGGGGCCTACGCCAACCGGCCCTACGCCAACGGGGAGGAGAACCACCAGCGGTGGTTCTCCAGGTCCCGCACCCCGTACTCGCGCAGGCCGTAGGGCTGATCGGTGGGCTCGCGCTCAATGCGTGCACCGGCCGCCTTCACCCGGGCATAGTGCGCGTCGACGTCGGGAATGCGGACCGACAAACCGCCGTGTGACATGGCGGCGTGCTGCGGGGTGTCCATCTCGCTCTCGGCCGTCACGCGGTGCAGCCAAATGGGAGCCTCGCCGTTCCGGACCTCGCCGTGGACCACGGTGCCGTCGTCGAGCCGATGCAATCCGCCGGTGGTGAGGCCGAAGGTTCCGACCAGGAAGTCGTGGGCCGCTTCGATGTCCTCGTAGACGAGGATCGGGACGACGGCGGGGGTTGGAGTGGCGCTCATCGGACAACTGTGCGCCCTGCGCCGTCGGCTGTACACCCTGCCGCGCACAGCCCGGTGCTGAAATGGGCGGCATGCTCGAGACCCCGGAAGAGATGAAGAGCCTGCAGACCCTGTTGGATGCCTCAATGGCGTCGGCGGGACCACACCTGCGCGACGTCATCACGGACGAGCGGCGGCTCAGCGCGGTGGAGCTGACGCAACGCCTGCAGGGCATGCGGCTGCTGGTCCTGGCCACGGTGACCGCCGACGGGAGGCCCCTCGTGGGACCGGTCGATGGGTATTTCCTGCACGGGACCTTCTGGTTCAGCACCGGGCAGGCCTCGGTGCGCCGCGGTCACCTGGCCCGGCGACCCGCCTGCAGTGCGACGTATCTCCCGGGTGAAGAGCTTGCGGTCACGGTGCACGGGAGGGCCGAAGTCGCCGACATCGAGGACCCGGCCAACGCCGATCTGCTGCAGGCCATGCTCGACGAGTACCTCCCCAAGGTCGGCCCGGAGTTCGAGCAGGGGATTGAGGAGATGGACGCCGTAGGCATCCGCATCGTCCCCGAGAAGATGTTCACCTTCCACATGGAGGGTTAGGCATCGTTCCATCGGGTGCCCGACCTCGCTGCGGGCGCGCGGCAGCACCTCGTCGAGAATCCGGACCTCACCGGGAAGAGGTGCGTGGGAGGGGTGAGAAGGAAAAGAAAAGGCGGTTGCCGCTACTCGGCGGCAGCGGCCTCGATGGCGGCCACGCGCCGCACAAGACGCGACTTGTGGTTCGCCGCTGTGTTCTTGTGGATGACGCCCTTGGCTGCAGCCTTGTCGATCCGCTTCACGGCCAGGCGCAGCGCCTCCGCGCTCTCCTCGGCACCGCTCTCGGCGGCGCTCACTGCGCTCTTCGCGCGGGTCCGGAGCTCGGCCCGCACCGACTTGTTGCGCAGGCGGCGCTTCTCGTTCTGGCGGTTCCGCTTGATCTGGCTCTTGATGTTGGCCACAGGTCGATCCTCAGTCTTCTTCGAAAGGGGGCGGCGGTGGGCCGAGGCCTCACCGTTGCGGAGGACAACAGTAGCAGGTGGTGGGCCTCTTTCGGCCGGCGCCACCGGGGCAGGGTGGCCCCAACGGTCCTGGCCAGGCGACCGGGGGCGCCGACCTGGGCCGGTACGATCGACGGACCGTGCCGCCCCCCATCACCGCAGCTGGACCCGTTGCGGTCGATCTGATCCGCAACTTCTCCATCATCAGCCATGTCGACCACGGCAAGTCGACCCTCTCGGACCGCATCCTCGAGATCACCGGCGCCGTCGACCCCCGCCTCATGCGGGAGCAGTACCTCGACTCCATGGACATTGAGCGGGAGCGGGGGATCACCATCAAGGCCCAGAACGTCCGGGTGGTCCACGCCGGCCACATCCTCCACCTGATCGACACCCCCGGCCACGTCGACTTCGGCTACGAGGTGTCACGCTCGCTGGCGGCCTGCGAAGGGGCCGTGCTGCTGGTGGACGCGTCACAGGGCATTCAGGCCCAGACCCTGGCCAACTGTTACCAGGCCATTGAGAACGACCTCGAGATCGTGCCCGTCCTCAACAAGATCGATCTGCCCGCAGCCGACCCGGAGCGCTGTGCACTCGAGATCGAGCACGTGCTCGGGTTGCCGGCCGAGAGCATCCTGCACATCTCGGCCAAGACGGGGGAGGGCGTACCCGCCCTGCTCGACGCCATCATCGCCCGTATCCCCCCGCCCAAGGGAGATCCGGACGCGCCGCTCCGTGCGCTGATCTTCGACTCGTCCTACGACCAGTACCGCGGGGTCGTGAGCTCCATTCGCATTGTGGACGGGTCCCTGCACGCCGGGGCGCGCCTCCGTTTCATGCAGGCCAACGCGGTGCATGACATCGAAGAGGTGGGCGTCCGCACCCCCGTCGCCGTCCCGGTGGAGGCCCTGGGACCGGGTGAGGTGGGCTACCTCATCGCCGGGAT
>DATCEZ010000070.1:0-4650 GCA_036509775.1 Acidimicrobiales bacterium | reverse complement strand
CCGTCTTCGACGATGATCGGGTCCACCGGCATCTTGTCGAGCCCGGCCGGCGGGGTGCCGATGCTGACGCCCTGGCCCTGGGTCAGGGCGAGCACGCGGTCGGGCTGCTCGGCGTCGACAATGCGCGAGCGGCTGTAGCCCATCTGCCGTCCGTGCTTGAGGACCTCCGACACCACGGCAATGCGGTGGACGTCGCGTCCCGGATCGAGCACCTGACACGAATGGATCACCGGGTTGGGCACCGCCTCGAGGTCGCTCCTGCCTCCGCCCTCGGGCGCCGCGATGCCGAGCACGGCCAGGAGGATGGCGCCTGTCGGACTCCGCATGTCGCGGCGGAGCGTGACCGTGTCGTCGGCGGGCCCCACATCCATGGACGACCAGTGCCGACCGATGTAGCGGTAGCTCAGCAAGCCGCCCCAGCGACGGCGCAGTTCGGCGGCGTACGCCTCGGGATCGTCGAGCAGCTCTCTGATGTCCCGGGGCATCACTCGCCTGTCTAGCGCACGCGGCCGCGAACGGGTCCACTTGCCCTCGGGCCCCCGTCCTGCACACTGTTGAGCATGGACCTGGCCGCCGACCTGCGCTCGCTGCTGACCCTCGAGCGGGTCGACAAGGATCTCTTCCGCGGTCGCAACGCCAACTACGGCCCCCGCCGCACCCTCTTCGGTGGACAGGTGGCGGCACAGTGCCTGCTCGCCGCGGCGGCCACCGTCGAGCCGGGCCGGCTGCCGCACTCGTTCCACGGCTACTTCCTCCGGGCGGGCCGCAGCGACATTCCTGTGATCCTCGAAGTGGACCGTGATCGGGACGGGCGCTCCTTCTCGGCCCGGCGCGTGGTCGCCGTGCAGGACGGCGAGGTCATCTTCTCCATGGTGACGTCGTTCCATGGGGAGACCGAGGAAGGCAGCCGATTCGACGACGCACCCCGTCGGGAGGTGCCCGCGCCAGAGGACACCACCCTCGGCGGCTGGAACCCGCTGCTCGACGTGCGCCCCGTCACGCCGACCGATTTCCTGAAGGGCGTGTTCACCGACTGCCTGTGGGTCAAGTCCGCCGTCTCCCTCGGCGACGACCCGCTCGTTCATCGGGCCGGATTGACGTACCTGTCCGACCTCGGCACCGGATTCGGCCAGCAGGACCGCAAGCTCATCGGACGCGGCGGCCCTTCCATCGACCACTCCGTCTGGTTCCAAGAGGACATCCGCGCCGACGAGTGGGTCCTGGTCGACCTCCGACCGGTCAAGGCCCGCAGTGCGCGGGGTGCCTATCACGGCTCACTGCGCGATCGCGACGGCGCGCTGGGCGCCACCATCTATCAGGAGCAGCTGCTCATACCCGGTTCGGCGGCCGACTTGCGAGCAGGAGTCTTCCCGGACGACGAGGACCTGGCCGCCGAGAGCGGAGACCCCGAGGACGCGGCCTCGCGCGCGGTGGCGAGAGGAGAGCACCCGGCGGGGGGCTGAGTGACCGGGCGATCTTTGGCGCCGCAGCGCCCTGCGGTGGCAGGGTGGCCTGGTTCACCAACGATAATAGAGGATACTCTTTCAGCATGCCGATCGCCATCACCGAAGACCACAGGACCCTGGGCCAGACCGCCTCGGACTTCCTGGCCAAGCACGATTCCCGAGGGGCGGCCCGGATCCTGCTCGACGCCGAGACCGAGACCCTGCCCCCGTTCTGGGGCGACATGGCCGACCTGGGCTGGCTGGGCCTGCACCTGCCCGAGCAGCACGGCGGCTCTGGCTTCGGCCTGCCCGAGCTGGTCGTTGTCGTCGAGGAACTGGGCCGGGCACTCACCCCCGGGCCCTTCGTCCCGACCGTGATCGCCAGCGCGGTGATTGACGCCGCCGGCTCCGACGAGCTGGCGGCCCGGCTGCTGCCTGGTCTGGCCGACGGGTCCGTCTGCGCCGGCGTCGGGCTCGAGTCCGACATCACGGTGCGCGACGGCAAGGCCGCCGGGACGGCGCCGGCGGTCCTGGGCGGTGGCCTCGCCCAGATCCTCGTCCTCCCCGTCGGGGACGACGTCATCGTCGTCGACGTGTCGGCCGGCGGCGTGCAGGTGGACGTACCACCCAATCTCGATCCGACGCGGCGCGCCGCCCGCGTCACGCTGGACGGCGCGCCGGCTGAGGTGATCGCCGGCGGACGGCGGGAGCTGGTCGACCTCGCCCGGCTCGTGGTCGCGGCCGAGGCGACCGGCGTCGCGACCGAGTGCACCGAGCAGGCCGCCGCGTACGCGAAGGTGCGCGTGCAGTTCGGCCGCCCCATCGCGACGTTCCAGGCCGTCAAGCACCATTGCGCCAACATGCTCGTCGCATCGGAACTGGCAACCGGAGCCGTGTGGGACGCGGCGCGGGCGGCGACCGAGGGAGCCGACCAGTTCACCTACGCCGTCGCCATCGCCGCCGCGCTGGCACTCGCCGCCGGCGACGAGTGTGCCCAGCTCAACACCCAGGTGCACGGAGGCATCGGGATCACGTGGGAGCACGATGCCCACCTGTATCTCCGCCGTGCCACCGCGCTCGAGGCGTTCGTCGACGGCGAGGCGGCCGCCCGCGAGGTCACTGACCTGGTCCGGGCCGGGACCGGACGCACGCGCACCATCGACCTGCCACCCGAAGCCGAGCCCATGCGCGACGAGGCGCGCGCCTTTGCGCAGCGCATGCAGGGGCTCGACGCCGCCGCGCAGCGCGACGCCATGATTGAGACGGGCTACGTCATGCCGCACTGGCCGAAGCCCTGGGGGCGCAACGCCGGCGCGGTCGAACAGCTCGTCATTGAGCAGGAGTTCGCGGCCGCCCGAGTAAGGAGGCCCCAGTACTCCATTACGGGCTGGGTCATTCTGACGCTCATTCAGAACGCCACCGAGGACCAGGTCGAGCGTTGGGTCCTTCCCGCCCTGCGCCAGGACGTGATCTGGTGCCAGCTCTTCAGCGAGCCCGAGGCCGGGAGCGACGCCGCCGGCGTCAAGACGCGCGGCACACGCGTGGACGGCGGTTGGCTCGTGAACGGCCAGAAGGTCTGGACAAGCGGCGCGCACTACGCCAGCTTCGGGTTGGCCACCATCCGCACCGACCCCGACGCACCCAAGCACGAAGGCATCACGACCGTGGTGATCGACATGCACGCCGAGGGCGTTGAGGTGCGTCCGCTGCGCATGACCACTGGCCAATCGGAGTTCAACGAGGTCTTCTTCAACGACGTCTTCGTGCCCGACGACGACGTGGTCGGCCCGGTGAACGGCGGCTGGACCGTGGCGCGGGCCACGCTCGGCAACGAGAGCGTCTCCATCGGCGGCGGCCAGGGCGGACAGGCCACACCGGCGGGCGCGGTGATCAAGCCGTTCGACGCCCACCCCGAACGCCTGCCGGGCGGGGCCGGACGGATCGGTCGCTACATCGCCCAGACCGAGGCGATCACGCTGCTCAACATGCGCACCGCCCACCGCGCTCTCATCGGTGGGGGACCCGGCCCCGAAGGCAACGTCACCAAACTTGTGCTGTCGGAGCTCGGCCACGAGGCGGCGGCCATCACCGTCGCCGTGAGTGGATCCGGGACCCTGTTCAGTGACGGGACCGGTGCCATGGTGTCGGCCATGGTCCTCATGCACCGGGGCATGTCGATCGCCGGCGGCACGTCGGAGATCAAGCGCAACCAGATCGGGGAGCGCATCCTCGGACTGCCCCGCGACCCGCTCATCAATTAGGGGCGCCCGCCGGCGGTCGACCGTTGCGTCGATATCTTCCTCAGGCCCGACGGGACGTTCGGCTTCGAAGAGTTCCGGCGGGATCCCGAGGACCGTGGCCTCTGGACGCCGGTGACGTACTACTCGGGCCAGGAATACGAGACAGAGGCGGAAGCTCTCGCTGAAGCCAGAACACGCGTACCCTGGCTGGGCGACGTGCTCGATGCCGGCATGCGCTGAATCGCGCCGGCTATTGGCCGCCGAAGGTCGTCTCGGGGGAGCGCCAGTCGGTCGACACGAACCGGTGCGCAATCAGCCAGCGGTCGCCGACGGGGACGAACCGGTCGCGGTAGCGGCCCATGTGATCGAGGCCGATCTCGGTGATCACCGTGAAGTAGCTGGCGACCACCGCCTCGTCCGGCTGGAGGGACTCGAACCTGACGTTCGTCACGTTGTGCCGCACAATGCGGCGTAACGCACCGGTCTCGCGCTTCTTCGCCGCCTCCCCCTGCGCCTGCATGGCTGCCGTTGCACCACCGAAGCGCGCCATGATGGCCTCCCGGCCCCGGAGGGGCTCGGCGCCGCGTATCTCGAGGACGCCGTCTGCGCAGAAGGCCCCGGCGAAGTCCTCCAGGAGGTAGCGGTCGCCGCTGTGCGTGTACTGCGCCAGCGTGTCGCGACAAGCCTCGCGGGCGGAAAGCTCCCAGAGTTCCACGGCGGCGTCGCCTCCTTCTCGGTGTGCGGACGGACGATGCGATCCTACGTGGGGCCTGGCGGACCGGGCGTGGCCCGCGTCGACGTACCCGACGCGCCGGTCGCCTGCTTCTAGGTGGTTGGTGTCTTATGGGGGTGTTGCGCAGCACTGACGGCCATGGGGCGAGCGACTCCTCGATCGTGCCGGTGAAGCTTGGGTCGACTCGAAGACCTCGTCATCGAATCGAGGTTATGGACCACGTGCCGTGAGA
>DATCEZ010000069.1:0-6574 GCA_036509775.1 Acidimicrobiales bacterium | reverse complement strand
GCGTCGGTGCCCAGGTCCCGCTCGGTCTCGCCCGGCTCGGTGATGTCGAGGCTCAGCTGCCCTGTCTGCTCGCGCAGCTGTGCCAGCCGGTAGTCGCCGGTCGAGGCGTCGAGCAGGTAGGCCGCGACCCCGGTGTCCATCGCCAGGCCGGTGAGGTCGATGCCGAGCGGCAGCAGCGAGCGCATGGCCTCCTTGACCTCGTGGCCGACGAAGGGGCGCGCCAGCATGCTGTTGAGCTTCTTGACCACCGAGGCGGCTCCCAGCAGTTCCGCGGGCACCAGTACACCGGCACCGGCCTCGCCACCCTCGGTGGCCAGCAGGACGAGCGCAACGAGGTCGCTGCGCCCGGGCATGCCGTCCCAGCGCGCCGTCAGGGCCAGGCGCCCGGTGCCGAGCGCGTCCAGCGCCGTCGTCACGTCGCTGGCCGTGGTCGGGAGCGCCACCTCGCCGAGGTCGAAGGGCGGCACGGTGAGGTCCGCCGGGAGGTCGTGGCCCCGGGTCTCGGCGGCGATCACCGCCTCGGCGCCCTTCGCCGTAGGACCGGCACTCCCGGGGACGGGCTCGCCCAGGGCGCCGGCGTCGAGCAGCTCCTCCAGGCGGGACCAGACGGTCTTCATCTCGAAGCGGTCGAACGTGGCCGCCGCGTTGGCCCGGTCCCAGGCGCCCAGGGTCAGGTGCGTGACGTCGACGTCGAGCGGCACGTCGCGCACGAGCGGGATGATGCGCGCGTTGGAGCGGGCCAGCTCCTCGTTCTCGGACAGGTTCTCGCGCAGCTTCGGCGTCTGCTCGTCCAGGTGGGTGAAGATCCCGTCGAGGTCGCCGTACTTGGTCAACAATTTGGCCGCGGTCTTCTCGCCGACGCCCGGTATGCCGGGCAGGTTGTCCGACGGGTCGCCGCGCAGCGAGGCCAACAGCACGTACTGCGACGGCGGTACGCCACAGCGGTCGAAGATGCCGGCCTCGTCGTAGAGCGAGTAGTCGCTGACGCCGCGCTTGTTGTAGAGGACGCGCACCCAGGGGTCCTGCACGAGCTGGAAGCTGTCGCGGTCCCCGGTGACGATGACCACCTCGGTCTGGCGCTCGACGGCCTCGGTGGCCAGCGTGGCGAGGACGTCGTCGGCCTCGAAACCCGGCGCCTCAATGACGGGGATGGCGAGCGCCTCCATGACCTCGCGGATCATGTCGAACTGCGGCGGCAGCAGCCACGGCGTCTCGGCCCGGCCCGCCTTGTAGTCCTCGAGGATCTCGTCGCGGAAGGTGGCGCCGGGGGCGTCGAAGGCAACCGCCAGGGCGGAGGGGCGGTGCTCCCGGATGAGGTACACCAGCATGGAGGTGAAGCCGTGCACGGCGTTGGTGACCACGCCCGACGAGGTGGCCAGCGTGTCGGGCAGCGCGTAGTAGGCCCGGAAGGCCAGCGACATGCCATCGAGCAGCAGCAGGGGGCCGGAGCGCTCCTGTTTCTGGGCCGGCGCCGGCGTCGAGGTCGGCGGCGGTGTCATGCCGTCGACACTAGGGGGTCAGCGTGCCGTCGACGACCTGTTGCGCCACGTCGCGCATGAGGGCGCGTGTCTGCATGGCGGTGCGCTGAATGAACCGGAAGGCCTCGTCCTCGGAGAGGTCGTCGCGGTCCATGAGGACCTGCTTGGCCTCGTCGACGACACGCCGGGTGGCGATCTTGTCCTCGGCCCCGTCGGAGGAGTGCTGGGCCTCTTCGTCAATGGCCCAGTCCTGGCGCGCCTTGGACAGCACGTCGGCGATGGCGGGCAGGAGGTCCCGGGGCTGGAACGGTTTAATGAGGTAGGCCGACACCCCTGCGTCGCGCGCCTCCTCAATGAGGTCGCGCTGGCTGAAGGCCGTCAGCAGGAGCACCGCCACCTGGTGGCGGGACGTGATCTCGCGGGCGGCCCGGATGCCGTCCATGCCCGGCATCTTCACGTCGAGGATGGCCAGGTCGGGTTGGTGCTGCTCGACGAGGGTTACGGCCTCGTCGCCGCGTCCGGTCTCCCCCACGACGTCGTAGCCGGCGGTCACCAGGATCTCCTTGAGGTCGAGGCGCACGATGGCCTCGTCCTCGGCGATCACCACGCGCGCCAGCGTGGCCGAGCCTTCGGCCGCCGTCATGCCTGCACCCCTTTCGTCACTGCTGCAGCGGCTGCCGTCACTGCGTGCCCGTGGCCACGGCGGCGAGGAGCTCGTCCTGGCGGCGCTCGAGGTCGACCACGGTCTTGTCGAGCGCATCGCGCGCCCGCACCATGGCGTCGGCGTGGCGCGCCGCCTCGTTGTGCTCCTGGCTGGCGAGCGGGGTCTCCGAGACGAGGGCGCGCACGCGCGCCTCGTCGGCAGACTCCTGCACGACCGCCAACTGCTCATTCAGCACGGCCAACTCCTCCCGCGCCCGGACCAGCCGGGTGTGGACATCTCTGATCCGCCGCTCCAAGAGGACGCGATGCATGGAGCGTCAAGTGTAGGTGGCGGGGAACCAGCGACGCTGCACATTCAGCTCGGCCAGCACGGCCGCGTCCGGGGCGTTCCCCACCCCCGGTCCGGCCGGGACCCGGACCCAGCCGGCACGCACCAGCGGGTACCCGCACGGGTCCACGGCGAGATACTCGGCCGGGTCCCCCACGTCACTGACCAGGCCCGTCGCGTCCTGGCTCAGGCGCGCCGCCAGGGCCAGGTTCGACGATCGGCCCAGCCCGGCCTCGAAGAAGCCGCCGACGAACACCGGCACCCCGGCCTCGGCGCAGGCGGCGTGGGCGGCCCGGGTCGCCCGCACGCCGCCAAGGCGCGCCGGCTTCAGGCAGGCCATGGCGCACGAGCCGTTGCGCAGCGCGTCGGTGACCCGCCGGGGCGACGTCAGCGACTCGTCCAGGCAAATGGGAACCGGGAGCAACCGGGCCAGCAGGGCGTGGGCGACCAGGTCGGCCGGCGGGAGCGGCTGTTCGATGCAGAGCACGTCGAACTCGGCCAGGCGGCTGAGCACCGCCACGTCCTCGTCGCCTGTGCTGAAGGAGCCGTTGGCGTCGACCTGGAGCACGAGGTCGGGATGATTGGCGCGCACGGCGCGCAGGGGCTCGAGTTCCCAGCCCGGCTCGATCTTGAGGCGCACCCGCGCCGCGCCGGCCCGCACCACGGTGTCGACTTCCTGGCGCAGCAGGCCGACGTCGTGGCCGTCGGGAATGCCGACGACGGCGCCCACGGCGAGCGCCTCGAACCCCTCCGTGACACCGAGGTCGCTCGCCAGCGAACGGCCGGCGGCGCGCAGTTCGGCGTCGGCGACGGCCATTTCGAAGGCGGCCGCCACCATGCGGTCCACGGCCGTGCCGCCGAAGAGCTGGGCCACGCCCGCCGCACTGGGTAGCTGACCGCCCCGGGCGGCCGTGGCCTCGAACAGGCGGCGCACACCGAGGTCCTCCGCGGCTTGGCGCACCATCGCCAGGGCGGGATCGACCGCGGTGCCCTCAGCCAGGGCGGCGCACTCGCCCCAGCCCTCGTCCTCGGCGGTGACGACCCGCACGAAGAGCAGCGGCCGCAGCCGGTGCACGCCGGCGGCCGTCCCGATGGCCTGGCGGAACGGGAGGTCCACCTCCACCAGTTCGACGCCGATCAGCTGCATAGCGTCGGTTTCATGCTGACCGTGTGCGTGCCGGGGGGTGCTCCCACACCGCCACCGTAGATGGCAGCTTGTACGATCAAGCGTTCTCGCCCGGATGGCGGAATGGCAGACGCGGAGGCCTCAAAAGCCTCTGTCCGAAAGGGCGTGCGGGTTCGAGTCCCGCTCCGGGCACGCACGGCTTCTCCCGTTGGGTTGGCGAGTGACACAGATTGGATCACGGATTCCTCCTGCCGTTGAGCCCGCTGGGAATCGAAGAGAGAATCGGCTGCATGCGCATCGGGGTCGCTCATCACTTCGGTTGGGCCGTCGCGGTGACCGCAACGCCCGATCACCAGGTCGTCGATCGTCGGCGCATCGAATTGATCGAACCGGGCCTTCCCGCGGCGCCGATCCATCACGAGGGAGCCGCCTTTCCTCTCCATCAGACCGGGGAGCCGCTCGACGACGCGACCCTTGGCGCGCTCGCGGCGGAGGTGCGAGCGTCGGCCCGCCGGGCCACCTCAGCTGCACTGGACGACATTGAGGCTGCGGTCTCTCGGCCGATCACCTCCATGTCGCTCCGGGCGTGGCCCGACGATTTCCCCGACGACATCGCTCGGCAACGCCGTGTGCCGTACGAGAGCCGGGCCGACTCGGTCATGTACCTCCAGGTCCTTGCCGTACCCGCAGACGAACGCAACTGGGCCGTCCATTTCTTCGACGCCCAGACCGTCGAAGCGGAAGCGACCCGTCTGTTGGGCGACCGGGCCCTTGACGTGCTGCATGCTCCAAGGCAGACCCTGGGCCCGCCTTGGGCCAAGGACCACAGGATGGCCTTGGCCGCCACCATCGTCGCCGGCTGAGCGACCAGCGGGCCGGGCCTCTCCCCTGCCCTCGGTCGCGGGCCGGCGTCCAGCGCCGCACCCGCGCCCCACTCAGCGAATCGGACCCCCGAACCGGATCACGTTTCCGTCAGGATCGGTGGCTGACCCTTCGCGTTTTCCGTAGTCCTCGTCTCGCGGTCCGCTCACGGTGATTCCCGCTCGACCCCATTCCTCGGCCACCCGATCGGCGTCCTGACAGTGGAGATACACAGCACCGCCTCCAGCCGTCTCTTCGTCGGCGGTTTTAGCCAGGTGAATGGTGAGGTCGCGTTCCCTGTGGGCGAAGGCGTAGGTGTCATCGTGGAACGACACGTCGAAGCCGGCCCACTCGAACCAGGCGACCGAGCGTGCCACCTCGGCCACCTTGAAAATGGGCTCGAGCCCCGTGACCACCCAGCTGTCCGAGGACAGCTGCAGCTGCCCATCGCGTTGGGCATTGAGGCCGCCCAGGCAGTCGTGACAGATCGGTAGGTCCGGATGGGAGCGCAACCTGACCCACCAGTCGACGGTCGTCGCGCAGCAGACACAGGTGGCGGGCATGGCCACGATCGTACGGATGCCGCCGGTTCGCTCGGTGTCCGCCCACTGGGGCATCGCCGTGACCTGGACCGACTCGGGTCACGGACGCTGCCGAAAACATCCCCTTGACCTGCGCTGACGCGTGACCTGGACGGCGGCGACAGGCCGAAATGTGTGTCTCGCGGGTTCGATCCAAACGGGTGAACACCCACGTTTCACGCAACGGGGATCAACCGGTGGACTCCACAGGCCGATAGTCGCGTTGGAGCAGGGTCCAGAACGTGCCAACCTGGGGCGCCCCATCAGTGCCGACATGGTGCGGGTGTTGGGGCAGAGCGCTCCATATGGCGGAGTCACCCATTCTGATCGACCTCTCATGACACGCATCTTCCGCAGCGTCGGATTCGTCCTCGCCCTGGCGACCGCAGGACTTGGCCTCGGCGCGTTCGCGTGGACCACGGGCGGTCCGGCGGCGGCGCAAGGAGGTGGCTTCACACCACTGCCGCCGGGTTGGGAGCTCTGCATTCTGCAGGGGATCACGGCGCCCGCCACGGCCGCCAACGTGGCTGACCTTGACGAGTGGCAGGCGGCCGAGGGTGGCTCGACCAACAACACGGCCGCCTTCAACCCGTACAACACGCAGCGGACGGCGGACAACGCCGGGGCGGCCATCTCCGGAGCGGTGACCTCGGCCAACGGATTCCCCGCCTTCCCCTCTTGGTCGGCAGGGTGTTCGGCCACGATCGCCACGCTCTTCCAACCGAATATGTGGGTGATCGACGCCGCGCTCCGGGCCGGGAACGTCTCCCCGCCGAGCGCATTCCTCGCCGTTGTCGACCAGAGTTCATGGTGCGCGCCATCCCCCGGTGGAATTCCCTGCTATGTCGATGCCATAGAGGTCTCCCCCGGCAGCCTTGCGCTCGACGTTCCCTCCTCTTCCGCGCTCGACGTCTACGGGAACGTGAACACCGACCTCCAGGCCTATCAACAGTCCATCGCCTCCGTCACTGCCGAACAGAACGCGGTGGGCGTCCGCGATTTCGCGCTGGCGGCGACCGAGTCCGAAGTGGCCCAGGCCCGTGACACGTTCGGCGCTTCTTCCCGTGCGCTGCGGGGCTTCGCCATCAGTGAGTACGTCAACAGCGGGCTGTACTCAGGCGCACCCCTCGTCAGCAGTGGGGGCACGCAGCCGCTCGGGCCCAATACCCCGCAGAGTTCGGACGGCGTTGTGGCACAGCAGTACCTCGGCGTGGCGGCCAGCAACCTCATCAACGACAACGAGGTCGCCGCGGGTGCGGTCAAAGGCACCGAGCGGCACCGCAGCGATGCCGCCAAGGCGCTAGCCGAGGCCGCGGTCACCCTGACGTCGGACGAGGAGGCCGAGAACAAGAACCTGACGCAGCTCGTCGAAGACGTGGCGACGTTGGAGCACGCCGGTGCCTGTGCCACCGTGACCATCGTTCCGCCCCCGACGGTCACGCCCGCAGCGGGCGGGACGACGAGCACCACCACGACGACGGTGGCACCGCCCACGACCACGACGACCGTCCCGCCGACGACGACCACCAGCACGGTC
>DATCEZ010000068.1:0-4678 GCA_036509775.1 Acidimicrobiales bacterium | reverse complement strand
GGGCGTTTCGAGGGTGTCTCCACCACCGACATGGGAGTCCAGGCCGTGCGGGCCGCATTGCGCGAGGCCGGTGTGGGTAAGGGCGGGTTCCAGGCCGCATTCTGCGGGACCGCCTACGGGGGAGTGGCCACGGGCCACAAGGTGCTGAGCCGGCTCGGCATGACGGGGATGCCCATCGTCGACGTCGAAGCCGGCTGCGCCTCCGGTGGCGCTGCGCTCATGCTGGCGGCCGCGGCCATCCGCGCCGGGCAGTACGACACCGCCCTCGTCTTCGGCACCGAGAAGATGCCCAAGGGGATCATCCGTTCGTCGTTCTTCGACCCCTGGCAGGAGGAGGCGGGCCTGGCCTCCACACCGGCCTTCTTCGGCCTGCGGGCGCAGCGTCTCTGCCGGACCTCGGGCATCACCAAGGACCACCTGGCCCGGGTCGTCGTGAAGAACCGCCGTCACGGTGCGGCCAACCCCGACGCCATGTACCAGAAGGAGACGACGGTCGAGGCGGTGCTCGGCTCGCGGGTTGTGTGCGAGCCGCTCCATCTCTTCATGCTGTGCTCGCCCAACGAAGGTGCCGCCGCGCTGGTGCTGCGTCGGGCCGACCTGGCACCGTCCGGGGTGACGCTGGCCGCAGCCGTGCTCCGGTCGCACATTCCCGGCTCCGTGCTCAGCGAGTCCACTCCCTTGGCCGGACTGGCGGACGACGACGTACCGGCCCCGACCACGCTGGCCGCCACCGATGCCTATGCGGAGGCCGGCCTCGGGCCCGCCGATCTGCACGTGGTGGAATGCCAGGACACGGACGCCGCGCGCGAGCTGGGCTCGTGTGAGGAGCTCGGACTGTGTGAGCCCGGCGGATCGGCCGCACTGCTCGACTCGGGCGCCACCACCATGGGGGGACGCCTCCCGGTCAACCCGAGTGGGGGACTGCTCTCCAAGGGCGAGCCGCTGGGCGCCTCGGCTCTGGGTCAGGTAGTCGAGCTGGTGCGACAGCTGCGCGGTGAGTGCGGGCCGCGCCAGGTCGAGGGCGCCCGGGTGGCGTTGTCACACACTGTGGGCCGGGGAGCCAATGCCGGCGTTGTGATCCTGACCCGCTGACGTCTCCGGCGATGGCTTCCGGTCAGTCGCGGGGCGGCAGCACGGTGAAGGCGATCGTCGAGACAGCCGCCAACTTGTTGTCGCGGCCGACGTCGGTCACCTCCACCTGCAGCACGAAATTCGACTGCCCTTGACGCACGATCCAGGCGTCGGCGCGTGCCGGCCCGATGGCCACGGGCGACAGGAAGTGGATGTTCATGTCCGAGGTCGCCGTGCTGAAGCCGTTCTCGTGATCGCACGAGGCATAGGCCAGACGTCCGGCGCAGACGTCGACGAGCACCGCAATGAGGCCGCCCTGCAGTGCGCCGCGAACGTTCGAGACCTCCGGGCGGACGTCCATCTCAATCACGAGGTGACCTTCGGGCGACGGCATGTCGCGTGTCCCGAGCTGTTCGAAGAGGTGTCCGCCTTGTTCGATCACCTCGTTGTGCAGCTTGGACAGATCGGCGTTCGGGAGCTTCGCCATGGCGCAATGGATATCCCAACTCGGAAGGCGCCGCTAATCGGCGAACGGGCAGACCTGCGTTGGCTCAGGACGGCGAGTGGTTCTGCGAGGAGCGACAGCTATCGGCGATGGAGAACGTAGAGCCGCCCGACGACTCCCCGTGGGGAGCGATCGCACTCGCGGGCGGAGCGACCAGGTGCACCGGGTTCCCGAACTCCGAGAAGGTGAGCGTGGAGACCGTCGTCGTGGGGCCGCGGGGAAAGCCGGCGAAGACGGCGGGAAGCTTCACGCCCCGGGGCAGGCGGTCGCTGAAGTAAGAGGTGCTGCGCACCTGGACGAGACGTCCGGCGTTGTCGACCCACACGTCGCTCGGACGCTGGTTCACCACTTCAGGCGACCGGTGGGGCGAACAGATGTGGAGGGGCGCATACGTCACCTCGTACTGCGTGGCGGCCGCTCCGTCGACCTTTTCCGGACCCAGCATGCGCACAGAGGAGACGGCATTCGGCCCTCGCAAGGTGTCAAGGGCCACCGATGCGTTGAGCGCCAAGGAGAGCCCGCGTTGTGCGCGCGGCAGCTTCGGGAACGCCAGCACGTGGTATTCACTGGTGACGCCGATCCCCGGAATGGGATCGGCCTGGTAGACGATCCCGCCGATCACAATGGCGTTCAGGGTGTTCGTCGAGTGAACCGGGTGCATCGGCTGGCCGTTCGTCGAGCTGAAGCTGACTTCGTGATCCACCTCTGTGACGTGCGCGTCGCCGATGACGAGGTTGGCCATGCCATTGCCCGAGAGCGACCCGCGGAGATTGGCATTGGGACTCGAGGTGATCTGGACGTACGAGAACCGAGCGGTCCCTGCCTTCTGCGTCGTGGCGAGCATGGCTGCGACCCACTGCGATGGGGTTTCAGACGAAGCGCCGTGCGCGATCCCGAGGGCGGCGCCGGCGGCAGCACCGACGGCGATCAGAGAGACCAGGACCCATGGCACCAAGCGACGCATCGTGCCGAATTGTGCCCCAAAAGGGGGCGCCGATGCCCGGCCTGTCTCCTCACGATCCCTGCGTCACGGGACCTCAGACTTTGGCGCTGGCGTTCGACTCAGGAACGCCGCCGGGCATCGGGGTTCCTCCGAGCGCTGAGGTCCGGGCGTGTTCTGCGCCAGGTTCGGTCGGGCGAGCGGTCGACGCGATCCAAAAGCCGACGGCGGCGAGCAGGAATCCCACCGTTCCTGCGATGTCTCCGGCGAGACGGAGCCCATAGTGAAAGTCGAGTGTCCCGAGGGAGAGGCTGGGGTGATGTTGGTAGAGGGTGTACGTGAGCGTGGCCACCCCCGCAGCCGTCACGACCGAGGCGGCCGCCATCCACCTGACCGGACCTCGAATGGTCGCTCCGCCGTCTTCCGTCTTCCAGCTCCCGGCGATCCATCGCCAACACGCGTAACCGGCCATTCCGTAGCCCGCAGTGGTTGTCAGCCAGTACACGGTTGTCGCC
The DNA here is from genome assembly GCA_036509775.1 of Acidimicrobiales bacterium. Taxonomy (GTDB): domain Bacteria; phylum Actinomycetota; class Acidimicrobiia; order Acidimicrobiales; family RAAP-2; genus Bog-473. The sequence goes on along the minus strand of DATCEZ010000068.1, from coordinate 1,647 downwards.
GCAGCGTCGAACGTGGGCAGGACTGCGGCCAGGTACGCAGCGGTCCAGAGAACGATGCCGGCGAAGCCGAGGCCGATCAGAACTCCGGGCAGGCGGAGGGTCCGCACAATCGCAGCTTATGGCACGTGAATCACGATTCCTAGGTGCAGGGAGCACGACCGAACGACCCCGCTGCTGTCGATACCACTGGTCTGAGCTTGCCTAAAATGCATCCGTGGCGTTGGCCGGACAACCCCCGACCCCGGATCCCGTCTGGGTCGATGACATGCGGATTCGCATGCTTGCCCCCTCCGAATCGGCTCGACTCGGCGAGGCCGTCCGGGCCGTCTACGGCGAGACCTATCCCGTGCAGTGGACGTATGACGCAGAGGAAGTGGCCCGACGGATCTCGGACGGCCTGTTGATCTTGGCCATCGCCGAGACGGCGGACGGCGAGTTCCTCTGTCATTCGGGTCTGTTGCTCAATGCACCCGGTGACGTCGTCGGCCACGCTGGTCAGGCGCTCACGCTCCCGGCGGCTCGGGGTCGCCACATCTTCACCACGGTCAAGCGGTATCTCGTGGAGTGGACGAAGACCCTCGGGCTCGTCGGTATGTACGGCGAGGCCACCGCTGCCCATCCGTACAGTCAGCGGGCCCTGTTGGATCTGGGCGGGCACGAGACGGGCTTCATGCTCGGCTTCATTCCCGCGTCAGTCGAGAACAACGCGGCCTCGGCTGCCAGGCAGGGTCGCACGTCGGCTGCCCTGTTCTTTCTCCGCATACGACCGGGCAAGGAGCGAATGCTCTATGCGCCGGCCCGCCATCGTGACATTGTGCTCGCGACGATCGACATCTGTGGCTCCCGGGCACACCTCGCCGCGGCGCCGATCCGCGTCGATCTTCCCGCGGTCTCGCGGCTTTCGGTGGAGCGGGATACGGGGGACAATGTCGCCACCCTGACGGTGCACCAGGCGGGGCAGGACCTGACGACACGCGTCGACGCCGAGCGCGCGCGTGTGTTCGATGAGGGCGTCGAGGCCCTGTATGTGGATCTGCCGCTCGACCGCCCCGAGTCGGCCCACCTGAGCGATGCACTCGGGGAGCTCAGCCTCTCGTACTCGGGGATCTTTCCCAACAATCAAGCCGCCGGGGACGTGCTCCGGCTGCAATGCCTGCGCAACGCCACGGCCTTGAGCCATGACGTGGCGGTGGCCTCACCACATGGGGCCGCCTTGCTCGAGTACGTGATCGCGGACATGGAGGCGGTCGGCCAACGGGTGGAGCGGACGAAGGCCCAACCGGATGATGGTGCTCTCGACGGTGCCGTTCCGTTGGTGGCGGTGCGCTAGAAGGCAGGTGTCACCCCAGCGATTGCCGAGTATCAGCCGCGGGCGAGCACGGCTGCGATGCGTTCGTATCGTGGATCCTCGTCGCCGGCGATGCGACCCACCCAGCGCAGGATCTCGGCGGTATGGAGTTCCGCTCCCGCCGCCACCATCGCCTCTATGTCGACCCAGTCCCGTGGTCGGTTGTAGATCACCTTGCACACCGCGAGATGGTCTGCCGACAGAATCGGAATCGTGTCGTCGCCGAAGGGCACGACGCCTCGTGCCGCCGCGGCCGCCTCGTGGAACCGGTCGTAAGAGAAGAAGAGGTCGAGCGGCGT
>DATCEZ010000067.1:0-3482 GCA_036509775.1 Acidimicrobiales bacterium | reverse complement strand
CACGGTGGCGTCGATGCCCTCTGCCGCCAACTCGTCGGCTGCGCTCAGGCAGGCCCCGACCATCTTTCCGACGCCGAGCAGGCAGACCGAGCCGTCGCCGACGCGGAGCCGGCGCGCCGCCAGCCCGCTGCCAACCTCCTCGGGGTCCACGTGGCGCGGCGCCGTCTTGGGCACGCGGATGGTGGAAGGACCGGGCAGCTCGAGGGCGGTGCGCAGCATCGGCCCGACCTCTTCGGCCGACGAGGGTGCGAAAACCGTCATGCCCGGGATGGAGAGCGCCAGGGCCAGGTCGAGGATGCCGTGGTGGCTCGGCCCGTCGTCCCCGGTGATGCCGGCCCGGTCCAGGACGAACACGACCGGGCAGCCGTGCAGGCCCACGTCGAGGTTGGCCTGGTCGAAGGAGCGAGACCAGAACGTCGAGTAGACGGCCACGACGGGGCGCAGGCCGGCCATGGCCATGCCGGCGGCGGACGTGGCGCCGTGCTGCTCCGCGATGCCTACGTCGAAGAAGCGGTCGGGGAAGCGGGCCTGGAAGGCGAGGAGGCCGGTCGGGCCGGGCATGGCTGCCGTGAGCCCGACGACGCGCGGGTCCTCTTCCGCCGCGGCCAGGAGGGCGCGGGTGAAGGCGTCGGTGTAGGTGCTGGCCCGTTGCAGGGAGGGCTGGACCCCGCCGTCGGGTGCGGAGTCCGGCGAGGCGATGCCGCCACCGTCGGACGTGGCGGAGCCGCCGACGCCGCGCCCGGCCGAGTTGCCCACGGTGTTCTCGAGGGCGACCGCCTTGGTCGCCTTCACGTCGTGCAGGCGCTGAATGTCGTCCTCTTCGGCGGGGGCGTAGCCACGGCCCTTCTGCGTGAGCACGTGGACGACGATCGGGCCGTCCCATTCGGCGGCGTGGGTGAACGCCTGCTCCATGTGATCGATGTCGTGACCGTCGATCGGCCCGGCGTAGCGGACGCCGAGCGCCTCGAAGAAGGTGTGCGGCGCCACCATGTCGCGCAATGCGCTGGTCACCGAATGCACGCCCGAGTAGGCCAGCTCTCCCAGCGCGGGGAGCTCGCGCAGGCGCAGGCGCAGGCGCTCGCGCGCCGCGGTGTAGGTGGGGTTGAGGCGCAGCGTCGTCAGGCTCTGGGACAGCTGGGACACCGTCGGCGCGTAGGAGCGCCCGTTGTCGTTGAGCACGATGACGACGCGGCGCCTCGAGTGCCCCAGGTTGTTCAGCGCCTCGTAGGCCATGCCACCGGTCAGTGCCCCGTCGCCCACGACGGCGACCACCTTGCGCTCGCCGTCGATGCCACGCAGCTCGAACCCGCTGGCGATCCCGTGGGCGTAGGAGAGCGCGGTCGACGCGTGGCTGTTCTCAATCCAATCGTGCTCGGACTCGGCCCGGTTGGGGTAGCCCGACATCCCGCCCGCCTGCTTCAGGCTCTTGAAGCCGTAGCGGCGACCGGTCAGCAGCTTGTGCACGTATGCCTGGTGGCCGGTGTCCCACAGGATGACGTCGCGGGGCGAATCGAAGACCCGGTGCAGGGCCAGGGTCAGCTCGACGGCGCCGAGGTTCGAGCCGAGATGCCCACCGGTCGTCGTCACGGTGTCGACGATGAACGACCTGATCTCCTCGCTCAGCTCGGCGAGTTGCTCCTGGTCGAGGCCTTTGAGATCGGCCGGTGTCTCAATGCTGGGCAGGATCATGGCGATGTGCTCAGGCTACCCGCTGGCCTGCATGGCTTCCTTGCGCCGCGGGCTCAGCAGGGTGCACACGGCGACGCCGAAGGAGGCCAGGGCCAGGACCTGCAGGCCGCGGGCGGGACCCAGGTTCTGCGAGATCCAGCCGACGATGGGGGCGCCGGCGACCCAGCCCACGTAGCCGGCGGCGGTGAAGGCGCCGACCGCGCTGACCACCTGGCTGGCCATGCGGCTGACAGTGCTCATGACGAGCGGCCAGAACAGCGAGGCACCGCCGGCGCCGAGCGCCAGGCCGAGCGCGGCCACGCCCGAGACGGAAGTCAGCGACTCGAGAAGGATGCCGGCGCCGGCGACGCAACCGCCCGTGATGAGGGCCCGCCGGGTGGACAGCCGCCCGACCAGATGGCCGCCGGCCCCGCGGGTCGTGGTCGCCACCAGCTGGCCCACGACATAGGCCCCGGCCCCGAGCAGCACGCCCGTGGCCAGGTGGTTGCGCAGGTACAGCACCCCCCAGGTGTCGACGCCGCCCTCCGTGATTTCGGCCAGGGCGAACACCGCCAGGAGCATGAGCAGACCGTCGCGGCGCAGGCGGCGCAGCGGGTGCCGCGACGGGTGCTCTCCCTGCGCTCCCGCCGCGACGTCGGCTGAGGCGAGGGCGGTGCCCGGATCGGTGACCAGGGCCCAGACCCCCACGCACAGGGCGACGACGGCGATCCCCGGCCAGACCCAACGCCACGAGATGCCGGCGTGAATGAGCAGGGCGGCGATGGCGGCGCCGGTGAGCGCGCCGGTGTTGAACAGGGCGTGCAGGCGGACGAGCGACGTCGGGCTGCTCATCAGGCGGTGCGACGCCTCTGCGTTCATGGCGGTGTCGATGGAACCACCGGCCACCTCCACCAGGACGAGCACCACGCCGAAGGACCACGTGTCGCGGGTGAGCGCCAGCACGCAGAGGAGCACCGACCAGGCGAACAACGCGATCCACAGGAGCCGGCGCGCCCCGACCCGGTCGCAGAAGTGCGCCATGACCGCACTGGAGGCACCCGCAACGGCGATCGCCACCGCCAGCAACAGGCCGAGCTGCGCGTCGTTCAAGGAGAACGTGTGCTGGATGTTGAACAGCATGACGGCCCAGCTGCCCCAGAAGAGGCCGAAGGTGGCGAACGACGCCACCACGGGGCCGGCGCCCGCGAGCAGACGTTGCCCCTCGGCGGTGGGCGGGGTCGCGCTCAGGACGGGCCGGCGGCGCCCGCCTTGGCGAGGAAGGTGGAACGGTCGACGACGACCCGGGTGACGCGACCGGCGCCGACGAGTCCACCCCCGTCGCCCTCGAGGCGGGCGGCGGACACGGTGAAGACAAGCCGCCGGCCCTCGACCTTGACCAGCGTGGCCTCCGCCAGCACCACCGAGCCGACGGCCACGGGCGCCAGGTGGTCGAACTGGACCCTGGTGGCCACACTGGACTGGACCTCGTTGAGGTGCCCGTCGGTGGCGCGGCAGGTGGCTTCCTCGCACAGGGCGATGAGCCGGGGGGTCGCGAGCACGGGGACGTCACCCGAGCGGAAGTGCTCGGCGGTGTCCTCGGCGGCGACGGTCAGCTCGAGTTGGGCGCTCAGCCCGGTGTGCGGTCCGTGGCCCGCCGCAGTGGGGGGCTGGGATGGATCGGCAGGCACGACGATTACGATACCGCCGTGACCGACACCGCCCTCATCGACCCTGACGTGCTCGAACGCGTGCTGTCCGCAGCCTTGGTCGGTGGTGGTGACATGGCGGAGGTGTTCGCCGAGGACGCCGTGAGC
>DATCEZ010000066.1:0-2931 GCA_036509775.1 Acidimicrobiales bacterium | reverse complement strand
AGCGGCCACACGAGATAGAACTGCTCTTCGATCGCCAGGGACCAGGTGTGCTGCAGCGGCGATGGCGTGGAGAACTGGGCGAAGTACGACTGGTGCGCGTAAATGAGGTGCCAGTTGTTGACGTACAGCAGCGTGGCGATGGCATCGCCGCGCAACCCCGACAGATCGATCAGACCGTTGGCGCCGGGTCCGCCGAACACGGCATTGCAGACGAGGTAGAGGGCCAGCGCCGCCACCAAGAGGAAGAGCGCCGGCAGCAGGCGTCGGGCCCGGCGTCCCCAGAAGGCGGCCAGGTTGATGCGGCCGGACCCGGCCCACTCCTCCAAGAGGAGCGTGGTGATCAGGAAGCCGGACAGCACGAAGAAGAGGTCGACCCCGAGGTACCCACCCTTGGCCCAGCTGAGCTGCAGGTGATAGGCCACGACGCCGATGACCGCCACCCCGCGCAGGCCGTTGAGGGCGGGGAGATGCCGGCCCGTGACGGCGGAGGTGGCCGACGGCGTCTCGGCCCGCTCGCGCACGAGGGTGGCGTCCGTCACACCCGCTCCAGGCGGCACGCGTCCGGCGTGCCGCTCACCGGTCGCAGCACGAGATCGCCGGCAGCGGCCAGGAAGGGCGGCAGCTCGTCGCCACCGGTGAGATCGAAGGCGATGAGAGGACTGTGGTCCCCCGCCGGCCTGGCGCGATTGGCCGCCGCTTGCACCGGGAAATGAGGTCCGTCGCTGACCACCTCCCCCGCCCGCCAGAGAGCCCGGCAGAGGACAGCCGCCTCGGCCAGCTCCTCGGTGAAGGGCGGGCCAAAGCAGAGCACGCTCCGTCCGCCGCAGGCGAGGTCGAGGCTCGTCAGATCACGGGCCAGCATGGCCGGATGGCGCTCCTCGGGTCCCAGCTCAATCCTGGCCCCGAGCAGCACGTCCGGCACCACGGGCCCGAGACCGGCGGCCAGGACGATCGGGTCACCCTGAGGCCCGCTGCGCAGGAACACGGCCGCTGCACCCTGTGCGACAGCCTGGGTGGCCTGCTGACATAGCCCGGCCATGTCAGCAGCCTGCAGGAACCGTCCTTCCACGGCGAGGCAGGTTAGGGCGCCGGAGGCTGCCCAACGGAGTCAGCCGGCTCAGGCCCGCTCCCACCAACCCCCCGCGTCGCGGGCCAGACCGGCCCGGGCGAGCCGCTCCAGACCACCGCACAACTCGGCCAGATCGAGCCCGGTCAGCCGGACCAGCTCGTCAAGAGGAGCGGGATCGACACTCAGGGCCTCGTAGACCCGCCGGTCCTGGCCCGGATCCGGAGGCGCGTCCGAGGTCGACCCCGCGGCGGACGACCGACGGCCGGCCGCCGTCTCCGGCGCAATGGCCACCGCGGCGCCACCGAGGGCGAGCGCGATCAGGATGTCGCCCGACGAGCAGACCGGGAAGGCACCGTCGGCCAGGAGCGCGTTCGTGCCCTCCGAGGTGGCGCTGCGGATCGAACCCGGCACGGCCCCGACCGGGACGCCCCTGTCCATAGCCGCATCGACGGTATGGCGCGACCCTCCATGGTGCCGGCTCTCGACGACGACCACGACGTCGCTTAGGGCGGCAAGGAGTCGATTGCGCACGGGAAAGCGCCACTTCTCCGTGGGCACGCCCGCCGGGGATTCGGAAACGATGACGCCGGTCGACGCCACGCGCTCCCACAGCCGCTCGTGCCGCTGCGGATAGACGTGATCGAGCCCGCCCGCCACGACGGCAATAGGCGGAGCGCCGGCACCGCAGGCACCCTCGTGCGCGGCGCCGTCGATACCCAGAGCCAGACCCGACACCACGCTCACACCGGCGGCGGCGAGGTCGGCACCGAACTGTGCCGCCACACCGATGCCGTAGCGGGTCGGGGCACGGGTCCCGACCAGCGCCGCGGTTGGACCCTCGGTGAGCACGGCCGGGTCCCCGAGGCAGAAGAGCACCGCCGGCGCGCGGGGGTCATCGGCCAAGCGGGCCGGGTACGACGGCTGCCCGGCCAGGAGCACCCGAATCCCGAGTGAGATCTGCCGCTGCCAGGCACAGTCGACGACCGCGAGGGATGAACCGGTGCCTTCATTGGCCCGCGCCCAGGCGCGCGCAGGGGGGTCTTCCTCCAGCAGCGTGCGCAGACGGGCCGGGCCCATGGACGGCATGGACGCCAGCGCGACGGCGAAAGCCTCCGGCGGCAGGCCCGACAGCTCGTCGCCGCTCATGCCACGACCACCGCACGGCCGGCCCGCAGCGACAGTGCCTCGGATGCGTGGGCAAACGACACCACGTCGGCGCCGGCCAGGGCGGCCACTGTCCGGGCGACACTCGTGACCTTGTGCAGTCCACGGGCGCTCAGGCCGCCGGCGCGCAGCTTGGAGGCGAGAAGCTCAGCGGCATCGGGAGTGAGCTCCGGGGCGCCGACCTGGCCCGTGCGGGCCGATCGTGCGGCGGCCACGCGGCGGGCCACGATGGTGGACGGCTCGCCGGGACTGTCCGAGAGCAGCTGGTCGGGATCGGGCCGGCTGAGGGGCACGATCAGATCGAAGCGGTCGAGCAGCGGAGCCGAGATCCGCCGTCGGTAGCGCGCCCGCGTTGCGACGCTGCAACTGCAGGCGCCTTCGTAGACCCCCTCACCGCAGGGGCAGGGATTCATGGCGGCCACGAGGAGGAAGGCCGCTGGGAAGGTCACGGTCCCGCCGGCGCGGCTGACCCGGATGACCCCTTCCTCGAGCGGCTGGCGCAGCGCCTCCAACGCGGCGACCGGGAACTCGCCGAGCTCGTCGAGAAACAGGACGCCGTTAGTCGCCATGCTCACCTCGCCGGGCCGCAGGGACCAGCTGCCTCCACCGACCAGGGAGACGATGGAGGCCTGGTGGTGAGGGGCGCGGAACGGCGGCCGCTCGAGCAGCTCCCCGTCAGGAAGTGCGCAGCCGGCCGA
>DATCEZ010000065.1:0-4626 GCA_036509775.1 Acidimicrobiales bacterium | reverse complement strand
GGCGAACCAGGCCCCGTCAAACGAACCTCACGTCGCCGTCCGCGTCACCCTGGCCGATCAGACTTCGGGCGCGACGACGACCCAGGTCCGGACGACCCCGCTCGCCCTGGGCGCCTCGGTCACACTCCCCACGGTGACCATGCGGGTGAAACCGTCGACGTCGTACGTGCTCACGGTCCAGGTCGTGCTTCCCCCCGGCCAGTCGCTGACCGCCAACACGGTGATTCAGCAGACGTTGCAGGTCGCCGCCGGCACCTGACCCGCGAGCCCGAACACCTTGCGCGGCCCGCGTATCGACCGCACCGATCCGGGGTCCTAGGATCGTGCCGCACAGAAATCTGGAACTGGAGGGCCTTCACGTGGCCGAGAGCATCACCATCACGGACAATCGCAATGGCGAGTCCATTGAGATTCCGCTCGTCAACGGCGGTGTCGCGGCGGCGGAGTGGTCCAAGCTCCTACCGGGGGTGTGGTTCTACGACCCAGGCTTCATGTCGACGGCGGCCTGCGAGAGTGCGATCACCTACCTCGACGGGGACGCCGGCATTTTGCGCTACCGGGGCTACCCCATTGAGCAGCTGGCCGAGAACTCCACCTATCTGGAGGTGGCCTATCTCCTGTTGAAGGGCGAGCTGCCGAACGAGGCGCAGTTCGACGAGTGGCGCCACGACGTGACGTACCACACGTTCATCCACGAGAACGTACGAAAGCGGTTCCTGGATGGCTTCCACTACGACGCCCATCCGATGGGGATGCTCGTCTCCGCCGTCGCCGCCCTCTCCACCTTCTACCTCGACGCCAAGAACATCTTCGATCCCGAGTCCCGCAACAAGCAGATCATCCGCCTCATCGCCAAGATGCCGACCTTGGCCGCCGCCGCCCACCGGTTCAGCGTGGGTATGCCCTTCGTCTACCCGGACAACTCGCTCGACTTCGTTCCCAACTTCCTCTCCATGCTCTGGAAGGTGGCCGAGCCCCGGTTCGAGGCCGACCCCGTCCTCGCCCGCGCCCTCGACATCCTCTTCATCCTCCACGCCGACCACGAGCAGAACTGCTCGACCACGGCCATGCGCGTGGTCGGCTCGTCGCACTCGGATCCCTACTCGTCCACCGCGGCCGCCGCCGCTGCGCTCTACGGGCCCCGACACGGTGGCGCCAACGAGGCCGTGATCCGCATGCTCACCGAGATCGGCAGCATTGAGAACGTGCCGGACTTCATCGCCTCGGTGAAGTCCGGGTCGGGCGGCCGGCTCCAGGGCTTCGGCCACCGCGTGTACAAGAGCTACGACCCCCGGGCCAAAATCATCAAGCGCACGGCCGATGAGGTCTTCGAGGTGACAGGGAAGAGCCCGCTCCTCGACATCGCGCTCAAGCTCGAGGAGATTGCGCTGAGTGACGAGTACTTCACCTCGCGCAAGCTCTACCCGAACGTGGACTTCTACTCGGGCCTCATCTACCAGGCCATGGGCTTCCCGCTCGAGATGTTCCCGGTCCTCTTCGCCATTCCCCGCACGGCCGGATGGCTGGCCCATTGGCAGGAGATGCTCGACCAGGACTCCAAGATCTCCCGGCCGCGCCAGCTCTACATCGGCTCCGAGCCGCGCGACTACACCCCGATGACCAACCGCTGACTCACGAACGGGTCCGCGTGTGCATGCGGACCAGGCCCTCCTGGGCCAGGGAGACGCAGAGTCGTCCCTGCCGGTCGAACAGGAACCCCCGCGCCAGGCCGCGCCCCTGGGCGGCGACGGGGGAGTCGGTGTCGTAGAGCAGCCATTCGTCGGCCCGGAAGGGCTGGTGGAACCACATGCAGTGGTCCAGGCTGGCGCCCATGAAGTCCGGGTCGTCCCAACTCGTCTCGTGCGGGGCCAGGATGGTGTCGAAGAGCGACATGTCCGAGGCGTAGGTGGCCACGCAGGCGTGCAGCAGCGGGTCGTCCGGCAGCTCACCGTCGGCCCGGATCCAGAGGCGCTGATACGGCTCGCTCACCTCGCTGGAGTGCCACGGGAGGCTGCCGATGTGCCGCTGGTCGATCGGATGGGGACGGTCGAACCACTCGGTCAGCTCGTCCTTGAACGGCTGCAGGCGCTCGTAGAGCGGGGCGAGCGACTCGGGCTCGGGCACCTCGGGCATGGGGATCTGGTGCTCCAGGCCCGCCTCGAGGTCGTGGAACGAGGCGGAGAGGTTGAAGATGGCGCGCCCGTGCTGCACGGCCACGACGCGCCGGGTCGTGAAGGAGCGGCCGTCGCGGATCCGGTCGACCTCGTAGAGGATCGGGACGTTGGGGTCGCCGGGGCGCAGGAAGTACGAGTGCAACGAGTGCACCTGGCCGTGTTCCACGGTGCGCCCCGCCGCCATGAGCGCCTGGCCGGCCACCTGGCCGCCGAAGACGCGCTGGCGCTCTTCGTTGGGCTGAATCCCTCGGAAGATGTTGACCTCAATGGGTTCGAGGTCAAGCAGGTTGACGAGGAACTCCAAGGACGCGCTCATGCACCCATGTTCGCAGGCCGCCGCGACCACCGCCGCAGGACACAGAGCTCCCGCCCCAACTACCCTGCGGCGCGTGACTGCGGCCAGAGGGCAGGACGACGACGGAGCACTCGAGTTCCCGGAGGGCTTCACCTGGGGCGTGGCCACGGCGGCCCATCAGATTGAGGGCGGCAACGTCAACAACGACTGGTGGGCCTGGGAGCACAACCCGGCGTCGGGCACGCTCGAGCCGAGCGGCGACGCGTGCGACTCCTTCCACCGCTGGCGCGAGGACCTCGGGCTCGTCGCCGACATGGGCCTGGGGGCTTACCGCTTCTCTCTGGAGTGGAGCCGCATTGAGCCCGCCGAAGGTGAGTTCTCCATCGCCGCGCTGGAGCACTACCGCAGGCTCTGCGCGGCCTGTCACGGCCACGGGATCCTCCCCGTCGTCACCTTCCATCACTTCACGACCCCGCTGTGGCTCACCGCCCGCGGTGGATGGGAGTCGCCCGACGCCCCCGAGCGCTTCGCCCGCTTCGTGGAGCGTGCCACGGCCTACCTGGGCGATCTCATCGGGTGGGCCTGCACCATCAACGAGCCGAACGTGGTCGCCGTCATGGGGTACTTCCAGGGGGAGTACCCGCCAGGGGTCAAGGACGACTTCGCCCGCTACGCCGCGGTGAACGAGGCGATGGTGCGTGCCCACCGCCTGGCGGTCGACGTCCTGCGCGCCGGCCCGGGTGACTTCCCGGTCGGCCTCACCCTCTCCATGGCGCAGATCACGGCGACCGAGGGCGGGGAGTCGCTGCGCGACGCCGCCGAGGAGATGCTCGAGAACATCTTCCTGCGCGCCACCGACGGTGACGACTTCGTGGGGGTGCAGTGCTACACGCGCATGCACTTCGGCCCGGACGGGCTGGCGCCCAACGATCCAGCCGTGCCGGTCACCCAGATGGGCGACGAACGCTGGCCTCAGGCCGTGGAGCACACGGTGCGGCGGGCGGCGGCGGTGAGCGGGCGGCCGATCGTGGTGACCGAGAACGGCATCGCCACCGCGGACGACGCGGAGCGGATCGCCTTCGTGTCCGACGCGCTCCGCAGCGCCCACCGCTGCCTGCAGGAGGGGATCGACCTGCGGGGGTATTTCGTGTGGAGCCTGCTGGACAATTTCGAGTGGCACCTCGGCTACGGGCCCAAGTTCGGGCTGGTGGCGGTGGCGCCGGGCACCTTCGAACGCCGGCCTAAGCCGAGCGCCCACTGGTTCGGCGAGGTGGCCCGGAGCAACCGCCTGCCCATGGCGGCTGGGGGCGGAGCTGCCCTTACCTGAATTGCCGGTGAAGCTAGGGTGAGCCTGTGCCGACTCCGCCCGGGGGGAGCGCCCAGCAAGCCGAAGCTCCTGTGAACGAGCACGGCGGGCACCCTCCCCTCAAACACATCTGGTCCTCGGACCAGTCGCTCTACGCCCGGGTACGGCAGATGATGGCGCACCCGTCGAGCGTGAAGCTGATCAAGTACGCCGGGGTCTCGGTGATCTCGACGATCGTGTCGCAGGTCACCTTGATTCTGGTCTTCGGGGTCTTCCACCTCATGTCGGAGGTCCCGGCCAACATCCTGGCCAACGTGCTGGCCACCGTCCCCTCCTACGTGCTCAACCGACGCTGGGTCTGGGGCAAGAGCGGCAGGTCGCACTTCTGGAAGGAAGTGGCGCCTTTCTGGATCCTCTCCTTCGTCGGGTTGGCCTTCTCGAGCCTGGCCGTCTGGCTGGCCGGCGACTTCGCCCGGTCACACGGCTACGGCCACGGGGCGACCGCGCTCCTGGTGAACCTGGCCAACCTGGTGAGCTTCGGCATCCTGTGGATCGTGAAGTTCGTGATCTACAACAAGCTCTTCCACGTCGCCCCGGTCGAGTACGAGGAGCACCACGCCGAGATGGTGGCGGCGTCCGAGCACTCGGACGACGACTGACGGCGTCGCCGGGAGCGCTAGTCCCGGAAGTTCTCGAACTGCAGCGGAATACCGAAATCCTCCGCCTTGGCCTTGGCGATCACCTCTTGGAGGTCATCGCGCTTCTTGCCGGTAACGCGCAGCTGATCACCCTGGGTCTGCGACGACACGCCCTTCAGACCGAGATCCTTGATGAATTTGTTCAACCGCTTG
>DATCEZ010000064.1:0-7156 GCA_036509775.1 Acidimicrobiales bacterium | reverse complement strand
CCACCGTCGTCCTCGACTGCCCCGGCGGGGCCATCTTCGTCAAGGCGGTCGGGGCCGATTTGAACGCCGACTCGCCCGAGCTGCACCGGCGCGAAGCGGTGGTGTCAGCGGCGCTCCCGCCGGCGCCGCAGGTGCCGCAGTTGCTCGATGTCTATGACGACGGCGACTGGGTGGCGCTGGCCTTCGAAGCCGTTGACGGGCGCCCTCCGGTGCATCCGTGGGACGACGTCGAATTGCGGGCTGCGGTGCGCGCCCTTGACGCGCTGCATGCACGCCTCACGCCCAACCCGGTACCGGGCGTGCCGTCAGCCGGCGAGAGGTTGCAGCACCTCTTCGGCGGCTGGGCCGAGCTGGCTGCCCTGGGCCGTACTCCCGGGGGCCTCGACGAGTGGAGTGGCCAGAACCTGGACCGGCTGGCCGAGCTCGAGTCGGGCTGGCCGGCCGCGGTGGAAGGCTCGACGCTGCTGCACTGCGATGTCCGCTCCGACAACCTGCTCGTGACGAACAGCGGCGTCGTGTTCGTCGACTGGCCGCACGCGTGCGTGGGCGCGCCGGTCTTCGACCTGGTGGCCTGGGCGCCGTCGGTGGTGTTGGAAGGTGGGCCCGCTCCCGAGGAGCTCCTGGCGCTGTCCGTATCCTCCTCGGCGGTGGACCCTGCGGTCCTGGCCGTGTTGGTGGCCGCCTTCAGCGGCTTCCTGGTGGAGCACTCGCTGCGGCCGCCTCCGCCCGGGCTCCCCACGGTGCGCTCGTTCCAGGGGGCCCAGGGTGAGGTGGCAGTGGCCTGGCTCCGGCGCCTGAAGGACTGGTGATCCCCGCACCCCACAGGTTCGCCTGCATGCGCTTTGGTCTGCAGATTCCCAACTTCACCACCGATGAGACGCCCGGGGTCCTTTTCGACGGGGTGGCCGCCATGGCGACCGCCGCGGAGGGAACGGGCTACGACTCGGTCTGGGTGATGGACCACTTCTATCAACTGCCTCCCATGGGTGGCCCGAGCCAACCGATGCTCGACGCCTACACCCTCCTCGGTGCGCTGGCGATGCGGACGTCGAAGGTGCGGCTGGGGATCATGGTGACCGGCGTCACCTACCGCAACCCCGCTCACCTGGCCAAGATCGTGACGACGCTCGACGTCCTCAGCGCGGGTCGGGCCATCCTTGGTATCGGCGCGGCGTGGTACGACGTCGAACATGAGGGACTGGGCTTCGACTTCCCGCCCGCCGGGGAGCGCCTGGACCGGCTGGAGGAGGCGCTGCAGATCTGTCGCGCCATGTTCACCGAGGACGCCCCCTCGTTCGACGGCCGGTACTACCGGATCCACGAGGCGCGCAACATCCCGCGCCCGGTGCAGGCGGGAGGGCCCCCCATCCTCATCGGCGGCGGCGGCGGCGAGCGGCGGACCTTGCGGTTGGTGGCGCGCTACGCCGACATGATGAACATCTTCGGGGATGCCGCCACGGTGACGCACAAGGTGGACGTGCTGCATCGGCACTGCGAGGAGCTCGGCCGCGACCCCTCCGACATCACGGTCAGCCGGCTCAGCACGCTGGTGTTGACTGCGAGCGCGGACGAGACGGCATCGACGCGCGACTTTCTCCGTCAGGTCACCGGTGAGGAGCCCACCACCTCGGATATCGGAACGCCCGACGAGCTCGTCGCCCGTGTGGAGGAGCTGGCGGCCGCGGGCGTGCAGTACTTCATCTTCAACATGCCGACCGGCTCACCGGAGACAGTGCGACAGGTGGGCGAGCTGCTGACCAACCGGTTCGGCGACTGACGACAGGCCGGCGCCAGCGGCTACTTCTTCGGTGCGATCGCCACCTTCAGGTCCTCCAGCGAGCGGTTGAGCTCGGCTGAGCGGTTCCGCCGCGCCGCGTCTGCGGAGGCGAGTTGTTCACCGGTCGGCGTCTGCCCCCCGGAGCGCATCAGGTGGTCCGCTTCGACCGCGAAGGCCAGACCCCGCAGGCTGTCCGCACACCGCGTGGAGAGCGCCCGAAGCGTCTCGTCGGGCGCCGCGGCTGCCGCACGTTCGAGGCCGTCCACGGCGTCGTCGACCTGGACGGCCACGGTGGCCCGATGTTGGGCGTCGTCGGCGTTCGTCTGCGAGAGGATGAGCTCGCGTGCCAGCTCGGCGGCGGTCACGGCTGGCACGACCGAGCGGTCCCAGTCCACCTCACGACCCTGTCGCCGGGTCCGGGCGATCAGGAGGCCGACGAGAAGGGCCGCCAGTGCGATGACCACGGCCAGCAGGACCCAGCCCCAGGTCTTCGAGCTCGACGTGTGCTTGGTCGGTGTGGTCGTGGTGGTGGTGCTCGAGGTCGTCGTCGTCGGACGAGCGCGCGTGGTCGTGGTGGCAGGCAGAGTCGTCGTGGTGGGCGCCGTCGTCGGCGGCACGGTTGTCGTGGTCGTCGGAGCCAGCGTGGTCGTCGTGACCGGAGCCGTCGTGGTCGTGGTGTCCAGGGCGGCCGCGCTGCCCGAGAGGGCGCCGATCATGAGTGGCACGGCGGTGAGGGCGACGACGGACGCGGCCACGCGGCGGGAAAACATCGGGTGCATACAACCAGCCTACGGTCAGTGATGGGCGGGGATCGGGACCGTGGCCGGGCCGGCCGAGGCGGCTCCCCGCAGGCAGCAGAGTGCAGGCGGCGGCCCAGCGGGGGTCGGCACTATCGCTGCGGTGAGGGCGGACGTAGATTGACCCGGTGCGACGGCTCCTGCGGCTTCGGGCGGTTTGCCCCCTGGTCGCTCCGGCACGAGGCCCGCGTGGTGATGCCGGAACCTGACGCACCCGAGCGGCGCCAGCTCACCGTGATGTTCACCGATCTGGTCGGCTCGACGGACCTGGCGTTCGCCCTCGATCCGGAGGAATGGCACGACGTGCTGAACGCCTACCAGCACCGCGTCGCCGCCATCGTCTCCGCGCACGGCGGGGTGATCGCACAGTTCCAGGGGGACGGCGCCGTGGCCTATTTCGGCTACCCCGAGGCGCAGGAGTCGGCGAGCCGCGACGCACTGGTCGCCGGCATGCAGATCGTCGAGGACATGGGGCGGCTCGGATCCGAGCTCCCGGCGGCCTTCGGTGTCGCGGAGTTGCAGGCGCGGGCGGGTCTCCACACGGGGGAGGTGCTGGTGGCTCCGGTCACGGCCGGCGGACCCGAGCGGCTCCCCGACGTCTGGGGTCAGGTTCCCAACATGGCCGCCCGCTTGCAGGCCGTCGGCGCACCGGGACAGGTGGTGATCAGCGGGCAGACGGCAGCCCTGGTCGCCGGGTTCTTCGACCTTGAGTCGCTGGGAGCTCTCACGCTGAAGGGCATTGGTCAGCCGGTGCCCGCCTTTCGGGTCGTGGGGCGGAGCGGCGCCCGGAACCGCCTGGAAGCTCGGCCACTCACCGAGTTCATCCCTCGGGCCTCGGCAGCGGATTGGCTCGGCGAGCAGTGGTCCCACGTCGGGGATGGGTCGGGTCGACTGGTGACCGTTTCGGGGGAGCCCGGCATCGGGAAGTCCCGTTTGCTGCTCCAGTTCAGCGAGGACCTCGCGGCCCAGAAGCAGCGCGTGGTGACCCTGGCCTGCAGCCGACGGGGATCCTTGAGCCCCTTGCAGCCCTTCGGCGACGTCATGGCGCACGTGCCGGCGACTCCGCAGGAGGCCGCCCGGTGGGTGCACGCGCAGGCCGGGTCCGCTCGCCTCCTGCTGGTGGTGGAGGACGCGCACTGGGCTGACCCCAGCACGCTCGAAGCGGTGGAGCTGATCGCCCGCGCGCCGGCACCGGTGCTCGTGGTGATGAGCGCCCGGCCGGAGATCGGCGACACTGTTCAGGCGGAGCCGGACGCGGTGCTCCAGCTCGGCCGGTTCAGTGATGAAGAGGCCAGCACCATGTTGGAGCAGCTCCCCGGCGCTGCGCAGCTGGACGAGGACGGTCGCGCCGCCTTGGTGCGCCGGGCAGACGGCGTCCCCCTCTTTCTCGAAGAGCTCGCCCGCGGCGTCGGAGAGGGCGCAGGCGTCCCCGTGGCGACCACGCCGGCCACTCTCTCGGAGGTGATTGCGGCGCGCCTGGACCGGGTCGGCGAGGCCAAGCGCGTGGCGCAGGCGGCGTCGGTGATCGGGCGCACCTTCGATCGGCTACTGCTCCAAGCGGCAACCGGCTTGAGCGGGTCGGACCTCGACGCCGAACTGAGCAGGTTGCAAGAGCACGCCCTCCTTGAGCCGGCGCCGAGGGCGGACGAGTTGCAGTTTCGGCATGCGCTCATTCACGAAGCCTCCTACCGATCCGTGCTGCGGGCCGACCGGGTGCGGATACACGGTGCAGTGGGCGAGGCGCTGGTCGCATCGGGGCGCCATGACACGCAGCCCGAGATCGCTGCGTTCCACTTCGGTGCGGCGGGAGATGCTGCCCTGGCGGTGCCGCTCTGGAAAGCCGCGTCGTACAGGGCTCGTCAGAACGCACGCTTCCGGGAGGCGGCGGGTCACGAGCGGGAGACGCTGGCACTGGTCGGGCAGCTCCCCGAGGCGGAGCGGGACGAGACCGAGCTCAAGTCGCGCAGTCGCCTTGTCCTGTGTTTGACCGCTGTCGATCAGAGTGCCCCGGATGCGCTCGTGGAGTCGCGCCGAGTGGAGGAACTGGCGCGGCGTCTCGGCAACCGGGCCATCCTGTTGCGCAACTACCTGGTGCTGATTCCCTGGTGGCAGGCCAACGCCGACTACACGGAGGTCAACCGGATCCTCCATGAGGCGAGGACCGAAGCGGAGACTCTCGGCGACGGCTGGACGCTCGGATTGATCGATACCTACGAGGGCACGACCCGCGTCTGGCAGGGCATGCTCACCGACGGATTGGCGCAATTGCGTGCTTCCTATGCCTTGAGCGGGCTCCCCCTGGAGGCAAGCCTGCGTGATCTTCCACCGATGCCCTCGGTCGAGCTCATGGCTCTGGCGGCGCCTCGGGTGGCGACGGCGCTGGCCTGCTGGCTCACCGGCAAGACGACGGAAGCGTGGCGCATTGCGGAGGACGTTCTGCGCTGCACGACCGAGAGGGATGTCCCGCAGGCCCGGGCGGTGGCCACCGTGACGGCTGCCGTCATGGCGCAACTCGACGGAGATAGAGAGACGGTGAGTGAGTTGGCCGCCGACGCCGTCCGCGCCGCGGACGAGGTCACGACCCGGCAGTGGCAGCAGTGGGCGCGCTCGCTCCAGTGGTGGGCGGGAGAGGGGCCGCACGAGCCGGAACTGCCGGGACCGTTGCTGCGTCCCTACTTCGAAATGCTGCTGGCAGACGATGTGCTCGCCAGCGTCGAGCGCGCCCGCGCGCTGCTCAACGACGCCCTCCGGACGGCCCGAGCGACCGGGGAGCAGTTCTGCGAGGCGGAGATCCTGCGCGTGCGGGCCGGAGTCATGCGGCGCGACCGCCAGCTGGAGTTGGCCGGGCTCGACTACGAGGAGGCGGCCGCGGTGGCACGGCGCCAAGGTGCACGCATGCTGGAGCTCCGCGCGCTCACGGACTGGGTGCGTCTGCCCGGCGCGCCCGAGCACGTCCGTGCCGACCTCGAGATCTGTTTGGCGGCCACGGCAGAGGGTGGACCGAGCCGGAGTCTCGAAGAGGCTCGGAGGGCACTGGAGGGGACATGACCAGGACAGCATGGGACGACGCCTTTCTCGACAGCCTGCGCACCCAGGCCGACCCACCGGCCGACTTCGTCGTCGCGGGGCTCTTCTCGGGGACGCAGGACGCGTCGGCGGCCTTCCGGGCGCTGGTCGTCGAGCAACACGAGGTGGCGGACGCTGACCTCAAGGCCTTCCTCGACGAGCAACCGCCTGCGCCCCCGTGGATGGATCCGGATCTCGTGGCGGCCGGACAGGAGCGGTTCGCCCGGTGGGGTTCGCACGTCTTCACTGCGCTCTATGCGGCGTCGCTGCCGTCGGCCTATGCATGTCGGCGGGGGGTGCAGGTCCTCGGACTGACGGCGCGACTCGAAACCGACACCAAGCGCCGGCTCAACGAGACGGCCCAATTCCACCTCGATGTGATGGAACCCGGTGCTCTCAATGCGGGTGGGCGCGGCTACGCCGACGTCAGGCATGTCCGGCTCATGCATGCGGGGGTGCGTTGGCTGATTCAGAACGATCCCCGCGTGCAGTGGGATCCGGCCTGGGGCACGCCCATCAATCAGGAGGATCTGCTCGAGACGCTCCTGACGTTCACCGAAATCGTGTTCGAGGTGTTCGACCGCACCGGCATCGTCTACAGCGAGGAAGACGCTGACGCGTACCTGCACACGTGGTCGCTGATCGGGCACTACCTCGGCGTCCGCGACGACCTCCTCCCCCTGACCCGGTCCCAGACCGCTGTCCTGATGCCCATTGTCCGGCGTCGGCAGTTCGGCCCGAGCACACCCGGACCTGTTCTTATGGCGGCTCTGCTGGAGCAGGGAACCCGGCTGGCCCCACCGGGTCTGCGCGGGCTGCCCGCTTCCACCGTCCGCTACTACGTCGGGGACGCGACGGCGCACCTCCTGGGTGTCCCGAAGGCGAATTGGACGATGAACCTCTTCGAGCCGCTGGGCGACCTGAGCCGGCGGGTATCACTCGAGAAGCTGCATCATCGGCTGCTGCAGGCTCTCTCGGCGAAGATCGGCTTCGGCATGCTCTCGCTCGCCGTTCGGGCGGAGCGTTATGGCGACAGACCTGCGTTTGCGGTGCCGACGTCCCTGGCAGCCCGCTGGAACATCCCGCCCTACAGGGGTCCCGGTGGCAGCTGACCCTGTTGCAGCAGGGCCAGTTGTGCCGGCGAGAACGGGGGCTCAAAGAGGGTCGCGTCCTGCTGGCGGGAGCGGAACAGATTGACGATGAAGTTCATGCGCTCGTCCAGCTCCGCCCAGTCATGGGCGCCGGAGGGAGTTCCGGTCCCCGCGGTCTTGTCCCACTGTGAGTAGGAGGCTTCGGCCGGCGTCTCGCTGAGTGCGCGCAGCCGGAGGGGGAATATCCCCTCCGGGAGCGGAGGAATGTTCTGGCGGAGATCGAAGATCTCACCGGGAGTGACGAGCCGCATGATCGACTCCGTGAGCGCCGTGTCCCAAGCCTCGTCGAGGACCGAGCAGAGACCGTTTGTCAGCTCGTCGAGGGTGCGGCGGGCGTCCTCGCCGGGGACGTGACGAACGACATC
>DATCEZ010000063.1:0-3746 GCA_036509775.1 Acidimicrobiales bacterium | reverse complement strand
TGGCCGCGAATGGTTCCGAGTAGGACGGTTCCTCGGCCCGAACATCTCCCAGCACTACCGGACGTATCCCTTGTCGTGGACGGAAGAGGCGTGGCGAAAGGCGGGGTTCGAGAACGTCGGGCTCCGCGTCATGAGTCTCGGTGGCGGTCTGGTGATGTGGGGGACGCGCAGACGTGACTGAAGGGCCTGCACAAGACGCCAGCGATGCAGAATCAGCGGAACCTCCGCCCGGAGAATCGCAGGTCGAGGGCTCCAGGGAAGGACGACCGGCCTTTTACGCCGCCCGGGCCGGCGGCTGGCGCGATTGGTGGACCCTGCTCCACCCCCCTTACACGGCATGGCATTTGGCCTACGTCGTCATCGGCGCCTGCCTTGCGCCAACCGTCAACGGGACGCGATTGGTGGCCACGCTGTTGGCGTTCTTCTTCGCCGTGGGGCTGGCGGCGCACTCGCTCGATGAACTGAACGGTCGCCCCCTCGGGACCCACATCCCGACCGGGGCACTCGTGGCTGTCACCGTGGTGGGGTTGGCCGCGGCGGTTGCTCTCGGTATCGCCGGCGTGTCCCGCGTCGGTTGGGCCCTCATCCCCTTCTTGGTCGTTGGTCCCTTGCTCGTTGTCGCCTACAACTTTGAGCTGTTTGGCGGAGTGATTCACAATGATGCGGGCTTCGCCCTGGCATGGGGCTCCTTTCCGGTATTGGTCGCCTACGTGGCTCAGACCGACCGTCTGGCGATCAGTCCGGTGATCGCTGCCGCCGCTGCCTTCGCACTCTCGGCCGCGCAACGCCAGCTCAGCACACGGGCACGGCTCATACGCCGACGCAGCACGGCGGTGGGAGGTCAGATCACGTTGGCGGGCGGCGAGGTGATGCCGATCGACGAGCGGATGCTGTTGGCTCCGCTCGAGCGAGCCCTACTTGCCATGTCGTGGGCAGTGGTCCTTTTTGCCGCTGCTCTTGCAATCGCACGCCTTGGCTAGTTGGAGAACGAAGGTCGGGCGTACTTCACCCCGACGTAGCTGCTCATTTCAGCTCGTCGAAGATCGGGCCGTGCGTACGGCTCCGCTTGATCTCGTAGAAGCCGGGCATCGATTCCAGCGCATTTTGACCGACCTCGCCTCGACCTGCGGCTGGCGGACACCTCCCGATGAACCACACTGTCGGCTGATGGCAACGGAACGGTTGACGTCGACCGAGCCCGAGCCCGAGCCCGAGACCGAGACCGAGCCCGAGCCCGAGCCCGAGCCTGAGACTGAGACCAGATTTCCCTCGCCCGATCCGCACGCGGAGTGCGAACACCCCTCCGGTAGGTTGGGACGAATGGCAGCACCAGGCCCGCCCGAGCTTGGTCGCGGCGTGGTCGTGCTCCCTGGAATGGACCCTCCGGGCCCGTGGGCCGCGCAACCCAGAGTGGTCATCGATCAGCAGGTGCTCGACGAGCCGTCGGCCGCCCTGGCCACGTTGCAACAGGCCTGGTCGGCACGCCAATCCCTCGTGGTCGAGCTCGCCGTGGACTCCAAGGCCCTGCAGGAGCGCGAAACCCGACGTCTGCCCGTCCACGACCTGAGTCCCCGCTTCGAGTTCGCCCGCGAGCGCCTGCACTTCCTGGTGTGGGCGAACAACTACGACGCCCGCAACGGAGAGCCGATCTGGTGGCACGGGCGCAAGGCCCTCAGGAGCTTCGCCACCCAGGGGGTGCAGGAGTCGGACGCCGCCGACATCGAGCTCCCCGACGGCACGCCCCTCTGGGTCGACGGTGGACCGTTCGCTCCCAGCGCCGACGCCGACGGGATCCGCATCGTGCACCGCTGGAACACCGAGGCGCGATCGCTCTCGCCGATCGGCCACCAACCGCCCGAGGCCGATCTGGCCGGCGACCAGCTCGCCGCGGTCAGGCACGCCGCGGGTGGCGCCAGGGTCATCGCCCCCGCCGGTTCGGGGAAGACGCGGGTGCTGACCGAGCGCCTCCGGTACCTAATGGAAGAGCGCGGCGCGGACCCGTCGACAGTGACAGCGCTGGCCTACAACAAGAAGGCGGCGGACGAGCTCCAAGAGCGCTGCGGCGGTCTCGTCACGGCGCGCGGTCCTCACATCCGGACGCTCAACAGCGTTGGCTTCTCCATCTGCAACGAGTTCGGCGGGCCGGGACGGCTGGATGTCCTGGAGGAGCCCCGGGTACGCGATCTGGTGCAGCAGGTCTTCGAGGTCCGCCGCCAGGCCAACACCGACACCGTGCTCCCCTACATCGACGCGCTGTCCGCCGTCCGGCTGGGACTGACGTCGCCGGCGGCGGTCGAAGAGCAGATACCCGATGCCAGCGGCTTGGCCGACGGCTTCGACACTTACCGTGACGCCCTGCTCCAGGCGGGCGCCGTCGACTTCGACGAGCAGATCTACCGCTCCATCGAGATCCTCCTCCGCGACCCTGAGGCCCGGAGCATCGCCCAGTCGCGCTGCCGGCACCTGCTGGTCGACGAATTCCAGGACCTGAACCCTGCGCACATGCTGTTGATCCGGCTCCTGAGCGCGCCGGCCTACGACACCTTCGGCGTCGGCGACGACGACCAGGTCATCTACGGCTACGCAGGAGCGACCCCCGAGTACCTCATCAACTTCGAGGACTACTTCGCCGGGGCGCGGGCCTACGCCCTCGAGGTCAACTACCGATGCCCGCCGGCGGTCGTGACCGCGGCCACGCATGTGCTCTCCTACAACGCCGCCCGCATCGCCAAGACGATCACCACACCGGCCGGGAGCACCGACGCCCTTCCCGACTTCGGCGAACCCCTCCGCGGTCACGGTCCCGTCTCCGTCATCGAGACCGACGCCGAGCTCCTGGCACAGACCGCCGTGGCCGCCGTCTCGGCCTGGCGTGACGGCGGCGTCACGCCCAATGAGATCGCCGTGCTGTCGAGAGTGAACTCCACGTTGCTCCCGGTCCAGATCGCCCTTTCCGAAGCGGGCATCCCGAGCAACGCCCCGCTCAGCGCTGACGTGCTGAGACGAACGGGCATCGCGACCACCCTCGCCTACCTGCGCATCGGACTGTCTCCCGATGCCATCCGGAGGGAGGACATCGCCCAGACGATCCGCCGGCCCTCGCGTGGGATTGCGCCCAATGTCACCAAAATGCTGTCGGAACGGGCCGTGATCTCCGTCAAGGACATCAGGCGCCTGGCCGGCCGTCTGTCGGGACGCGACGTCTCCAAGCTCACCGACTACGCCGACTCCATCGACGCCGTCGCAAGCGCCTGCCGCACGTCGAGCGCGGCCGCCGTCCGGGCTGTCCGCACCGATGTCGGCCTCGGCGAGACCATGGACGTGCTCGATTCGTCCCGACGGGAGGCGGACCGGTCGACCCATGCCGACGATCTCCTGGCCCTCGAGTCGTTGGCGGCGCTCCATCCCGACGTCGCCACATTCGAATCGTGGCTTCGGGCCGCGCTCGGGCGACGATCCCCAGACGGCCCATCGGTACACCTGTCGACGGTCCACAAGATCAAGGGCCGGGAGTGGGAGCACGTCATCGTCTACGGCGCGTCCAAGGGGCTCTTCCCACACCGGCTGAGTGACGACGAGGAAGGCGAACGCCGCGTCTTCCACGTGGCACTGACGCGCGCCATCCGCCAGGTCCTCGTCCTCGCGGACACGCAAGAGCCCTCGCCCTTTGTCGCAGAGCTCAGTGGGAGCAGGGCGCACACCCCCGTCTTGCGGGCGCGGCGGGAGGCCCGCGCATCCGCAGACTC
>DATCEZ010000062.1:0-10642 GCA_036509775.1 Acidimicrobiales bacterium | reverse complement strand
TCCACCCAGGCGCTCCCGGCCGCAGCCGACCGCGTGTCCCAGTTCCTTCCCTGGTACTCGAGCGTCCACCGGGGCGCGGGCTTCCGGTCCCGCCGGGCCACGGCCGCTTACGAGGAGGCCCGGCTGGCCGTGCTCCGATTCGCGGGGCGGGACCCCGACGGCGACGACGTGGCCGTGCTGTGCCGGAACACCACCGAGGCCATCAACCAGCTGGCCTACCGACTGCGATTCGCACCGGACGACGTGGTGGTGACAACGGTGGTGGAGCATCACGCCAACCTGTTGCCCTGGGGCCGGGTGGCCGAGCGCCGCTATGTCGAGTGCGGACCGGCCGGCACCTTCACGGTGGAAGACGTCACCGCTGCGCTCGACACCGGTCGACACCCCTCGCTCCTGGCCATCACCGCGGCGTCGAATGTCACCGGTTGGCTCCCACCCATCGACGCCATCATCGATGCGGCCCATCAGCGGGGGATTCCCGTGGCCCTCGACGCGGCGCAGCTGGCCCCCCATCGCCCGCTGCCGGCAGCCGCTGACTACCTGGCCTTTTCCGGACACAAGCTCTACGCCCCGTTCGGGTCGGGCGCACTGGTCGGCCGGCGCTCGACCTTTGTCGACGGCGACCCCTTCCTCGCCGGGGGCGGCGCCGTTGACCTGGTCGACCTGGACGAAGTGGTGTGGACCGCACCCCCCGATCGCGAGGAGGCCGGTTCGCCCAACGTGGTGGGAGCGGTGGCCCTCCACGGGGCCATCGACGAGCTCGGGGCCATCGGCTGGGACAGGATCATCGAACATGAGACCGCGCTCGGGTTCCGACTGCGACGGGGCCTCTCGGACATCCCTGGGGTGACCCTCCTCGGGCCCGACCTGGCCAGCGGCGAGGCCACCCTGGCCGTGGCCGCCTTCACCGTCGAAGGGATGCACCACGCGCTGGTGGCGGCCCGCCTCAGCGCCGAGTGGGGCATCGCCGTCCGTCACGGCTGCTTCTGCGCCCATCCCTATCTCATGCGGCTGCTCGGATTGGGCGGCGACGCGGTGCACGCCTATCGGGACCAGGTGCTCCATGGCGATCACCGCACCATGCCCGGTGCCGTCCGGGCCAGTGCCGGCCTTGGGACCTCGGGCGACGAGATCGACGGGCTGGTGGCGGCCGTGACCGAGCTGGCCGAGGGCAGGCCCGCCCCTGTCCCGTACGACCAGGACAAAGTGACTGGCGACTTCTTCCCCCGGACCGAGCTACCCGGTTGGCGAGGCGCCGATCGTGAGCTCGGCGCCTCGTGCGCCCGCGGCTAGATCGCCCCGCCAGCCCCGGGTCTCGCCACCGCGCCTACGATCTCCCGGTGCCTGGTACCCGGACCCATCTGTCGCCCCGTGCCTGGGCGCTCCCCCTCCTGGTCCTGGCGGTGGCCGGCGTCCTGGCCGGCTGCACCTCGGGGACATCGGCAGCCGAACAAACCGGATCCATCGCCTACGTGGCCAATCTGGCCAACCGGGCCGATCCCGGAGCCACCGTGGCCATCGTCGACACGGCCACAGGGACCTCGTTGCCTCCCGTCAACACCGGGACGCTGCCGTCGGCCTTGGCCGCCTCCCCCGACGGCAGCCGGGTCCTGGTCACCGACGAGGGGCAGGACAAGGTGACCATGCTCGACACATCGAGCCGGGGTGTCATCGCTTCGGCCAACGTCGGGCTGGAGCCCGATGCCGTCGCCGTGGCTCCCAACGGCAAGCTGGCCCTGGTGGCCAACTTGGGCGACAACACGGTGACGCCGGTCTCCCTGCCTTCGCTGCACACGGGGACCCCCATCCCCGTCGGAGTCCAACCGACGGCCATTGCCATCGCTCCCAACGGATCCGTGGCGCTGGTGGCCAACTTCGGCGACAACACGGTGACCCCCATCTCGCTGCCGGCCCTCCACGCCGGCGCGCCCATCCCGGCCGGCTCCCAACCGGCGGCCGTGGCTGTGACTCCCGACAGCCAAACGGCGCTGGTCGCCGACTTCCAGACCAGTGCGGTCACCCCCATCGCCCTGTCGTCGATGACGGCATCCCCCGCCATCGCGGTGGATGGCAATGCCACTGGGATCGCCATACTGGCGCGGACCCAGACCGCCTACGTGAGCGGCGGCAACGCCCTCACGCCCATCGACCTGACGACCATGCAGGCCAAGGCGCCCCTCGTGGTCGGCGTGGGTGCCACCGCAGTCGCCTTGGCCAACCGCGGTGCGGTGGCGTGGGTCTGCACTGACAACGGAACAGTCCTCCCCATCAACGTGGCCACCGGCCACAAGGGCAAAGCGGTCAAGGTCGGTGGGCAACCCTCCGCCATCGTCATCCCACTGGCGGCGCGATCATGAGCACGGTGACGTGCACCGTCGAGCGGCAACTGTGCGGGGAGATGCGGCGCTGAACCGCTTTGCCGACCTGATGCGGGTCCCCATCGTCCAGGCCCCGATGGCCGGGGGCGGCAGCCGCCCGGAGCTGGCTGCGGCGGTGAGCGAGACGGGAGGCCTCGGCTTCCTGGCCGCCGGTTACAAGACGGCGGAGCAGATGTACTCGGAGATCGCCGGGGCCAGGCGACTCACATCCGAGCCCTTCGGCGTGAACGTCTTCGTGCCCCGCCCCTCGGTGGCCGACCCCGAAGCGGTGGCGGCGTACCTGGCCGAGCTGGAGCCAGAAGCAACCCGGGTGGGCGTCGACATCGGCGAAGCGGTGTGGGAGGACGACGACTGGGCGGCCAAGCTTGACGTGTTGCGGACGGATCCGGTGCCCGTCGTCAGCTTCACCTTCGGGTGTCCGACGAAAAACGAGATCGCCGCTCTACAGCGGGTCGGATCCATCGTGGTGGTGACGGTCACCACGCCGAGGGAGGCGGCACTGGCCGCCGAGGCGGGGGCGGACGGACTAACGCTCCAAGGGATCGAAGCCGGTGGTCATCGCGGGTCGTTCGGCGACCCGGAGGGAACAGAGGACGATCACGGACTGCTGGCCCTCATCAGCGAGGTGCGAGCAACCGTGGACCTCCCCTTGATCGCCGCCGGCGGGATCATGGAAGCACGGGGAGTGGCCGCCATCCTGGCCGCCGGAGCAGGGGCGGCCGCGTTGGGCACCGCCTTTCTGCGCAGTCCGGAAAGCGGCGCCAGCCCCACGCACAAAGCAGCGCTGGTCGATCCCCGTTTCACCACCACCGACGTCACGCGAGCCTTCAGTGGCCGCCGAGCGCGTGGGCTGGTCAATCGGTTCATGACCGACCACCCCGACGCTCCCGTGGCCTATCCCGAGATCAACAACGCCACCAAGGCCCTGCGCCGGGCGGCGGCGGAGACGGGCGATGCGGAAACGCTCCACCTGTGGGCCGGACAGGGCTTCCGTCTGGCCCAGGACATTCCCGCCGATGAGATCGTCGAGGGGCTGGTAACCGAGCTCCGCTCGGTCCTCGAGGAGCTGGAGGAAACGGCGAGCACGCTCGAGTAGTACCCCTCAGCGAGGCACGGGCGGTCGCCTGGGGAGCGTCTCCTGTGTGGGCATGGCATTGCTGGTGGGAAGGGGGTAGTCCGTACCGACATCGAGCGTGCCGGCCAGGGCATCGAGCACGGCCTGCTCGGCCACGTCGGTCTGGCCCAACGAGGTGGGCGGCAGAGCGGGCACCGATGTGTTCGGGGGCACCGAGAAGGCGAAGGCAGTGGTGAGGTCGCCCGTCGATGCTCGGCGCCAGGCGCTCAGGTTCGGCACCTCCACTCCGAACCGGGTCTCGATGAACCGAAGCAGAGACGTGTGGTCGAGGACGTCCGAGCAGCGGTAGCCACCTCGGGTGAACGGCGATACGACCAGGCAGGGCACCCGGAACCCGAGCCCGATGGGGCCGTCGATACCACTGGCGGCCGAGGGAAGGGTGCTCGCCGTCAGCCATTCGCCGGTCGTTCCCGCCGGCGGGGTGACCGGGGGCACGTGGTCGAAGAACCCGCCGTTCTCGTCGTAGGTCACGATGAGCGCCGTGCGGGCCCAGACATCGGGGTTCGACACCAGGGTGTCGAGTACCTGCTGCACCAGGTACTCGCCGTACTCGGGCGGGGCGGCCGGATGCTCGCATTCGGCCAACGGCGGCATGATCCACGACACGGCCGGAAGCGTCCCGGTGGCCACGTCGCTCTGGAACGAGGCCGGGTACGTGGGTGCGAATGCCCGCGAGGTGAGCGCAGCCCCGATCGGCGTGGTCGGATCGCTGTAGTTCTTGAAGTAGGGCAGCGGGCTGAGGGCCAGCAGACCGAGCGGGTCGTTGTAGACCTTCCAGCTCACCCCGGCGGCCAGCAGGCGCTCGGGCATGGTCTCCCAGTCGAGGGCGCCCCACTCCGCCACGCGATTGGTGAAGGTCTCGAGCACCGGTCCTCCGGCGGTGCCGGCCGGGTCGATGGTGGCCGACATGGCCATCAGCCGGTTGGGGTCGGTGGGGCCGAGGACCGACGAGAAGTAGGAGTCGCAGATCGTGAAGGCATCGGCGAGTGCGTAGTAGAAGCCAAGGTCCTCCCGATTGAAATAGCCCATGGTCACCGGGCCGTTGGCGTTCCCGTCGGCAGCCAGATGGGTCTGGATAAAGCTGTCCATGGCGCCGCCGTTCCAGCTCTGGTGCTGGGGACCCCACGAATGGGTGATGTCGTTGGTCGTCTGGCCGTCCTCGGTCGGTGGATCGCTCAGCAGGTGGAAGGGCTGGAGGTATCCCCCGGGGTCTACGCCGACTCCAGGGGCGAAGCCGAACTGATCGAACACCGGATATCGGGCGCCTCCGACCCTCTGGCGCAGGACGGACGGGTCGGAAAAACCCCTCACTCCGGAAAGGGTGCCGAAATAGTGGTCGAACGAGCGGTTCTCCTGCATCAGGATCACCACGTGCTCGATGTCGGCGAGGCTCCCCGTTCCCGCCGGGGATACGGAGGCAGCGGCGTCGACGGAGGCGGCGGCCGGGCGGGCCCGAATGCCGCCGAGTCCGGCGACGCCGGCGGTGACACCAGCGGCAACTCCACCGACCAGGAATGATCGTCGGGAGAATCGCGACCGCAGTCGATCCTGTGCCGGTTCAACCTGCTCGGCGGGGGACGGTTCGGGTGGTCTCTGCACACGCCCCGAATCTTCACTGCCACGCTCTGCCCGCTCACCGTGTGCTGTCTCAGCGTCTGCCGTCTGAGGTTCTGGCGTCTCGCCGCTGTCGCTTCTGACCATCGATCGCCTCCTTGGGATGTAGGGAGAACCTCATCCCGGCCTTCAACTGGCGGCGAAAGTCGAAAACGGTTGGTTACGGCCCGGTTATCTTTTTGTGACTGACCTGAGAGGCCAGCGACATCAGAGGTATCGGCGGCCGGAACGGGGAATGGCCATTTGCCCGTCAGTGCAGCCCACTTGAGCCGGTAGTTTGTCTCTCGGGCCGTTAGCTCATCGGGTAGAGCAGGGGACTTTTAATCCCAAGGTGGCGAGATCGAGACTCGCACGGCCCACCGAGAGACTCCCAGTTCAGATTCAGTGTTA
This sequence comes from Acidimicrobiales bacterium, assembly GCA_036509775.1. Taxonomy (GTDB): domain Bacteria; phylum Actinomycetota; class Acidimicrobiia; order Acidimicrobiales; family RAAP-2; genus Bog-473. Next base: position 5,125 of record DATCEZ010000062.1, on the reverse strand, counting down.
GTTGGGACTTTGCGGACTTGAGAAATAACTCGCCCGCTTCGATCGCGACATTGGCAGCGTCCAGAGCGTACTGGCCGAGCTCGTCGATTCCTCTGATCGGCCGTGGTCCAGCACGGAAATATGTAGCACGCGCCGATCGTCCAGCGGCCGCTACGGGCCGTGCGGCCCTGGTAGGCGGACAGTGACCTCTGCTCCCCCGTTCTGACGGTTCCGCACCGTGGCGGAGCCCCCGTGAGCCATGGCGATGGCCTGGACGATAGCCAGTCCGAGCCCGGCGCCTCCTTGGCCCCGGCTCCGGCTGGCGTCGGTGCGCCGGAAACGCTCGAAGGCGTGGACCAGGTAGTCGGGCGGGAAGCCGGGTCCTTCGTCACCAACCGACAGAACGAGATCGCCGCCGACGATACGGGCCGTGAGGATGATCGAGCTGCCCGCCGGGGCGTAGCGGAGGGCATTGTCGACGAGGTTGTCGATGGCCTGCCTGATCCGGCCGGCATCGAGCTCCCAGACCAAGGCGTCAGGGACCTCAACCCGGCACGACACGCCAGCGGCCAGGGCTCGTTCGGCGGCGTGCGATGCGCACATGGCGAGGAAATCGGCGACATCAGTGGCGCGTCGATCCACCTCGAGGTGGCCCTGATCGCTACGAGAGAGCAACAGAAGGTCGTCGGTGAGCCGAGCGAGCCGGCCTGCCTCCTCAGAGGCGCGAACAATGGCCGTTTGGAGCTCCTCCTTGCTCCTTCCGGGTCGAGCGGCCAGCTCGAGCTCGCCCTGGAGCACGGCGAAGGGGGTCCGTAGCTCATGGCTCGCGTCAGCAATCAGATTACGCTCCCGCTGCAGGGCGCCGTGGATGCCAACGAGCAGGTCGTTCATCGTCTCGGCCAGGGCGGCGACCTCGTCGTGCGTACCTGGCACGGCCATGGCGCCCGTCCCTTCGGTCCTCGAAAGAGCAGCTGCCTCGCGCCGGAGGCGCTCGACGGGGCGCAGCGCCGCCGTTCCTAGCGCGAAAGCACCAAGTGCGGCAGCAACGACGAAGGCGATCCCGCCCACGATCAATTCGATCTCGACCTGGTGGAGGGTGGCGTTGCGCGTCTCGAGTGACACACCGGCAACGACGACCCAGCCCGGTCGCGACGCGAAGGGCTCGGCGAGGACCCGGACCGGCTCCCCGTCTCGGGTTGCCGTCAGGAAGATTCGACCCTGGCGCGCCTCGCTGAGCTGGGATGGGGTGAGAATCGTTCGGCGCTCGGCGTCGCCGCTCGAGGCCACAACCTGACCGCCCGAGTCGACCAGCTGGACGATGTACTCGAGTCGATTGTTCGAATGAGCCGGGTTGGACAGGGCGCCGGTGGTCGGTGAGACGTACTGGGAGGCCTGAGCGGCCTGGGCCGCCAGCTGCGCATCGATGTTCGAAAGGAGAGATGTCGAGAGCGAGTCGACGAAGAGCCACCCGCCGATGGCAAACAGGATTGCGGCGATGAGTGCAAACGCGGCGGCCAGGCGTAGCCGGATGGACACGAGTCGCTCACCCCTCCCCGTTGCGGAGCCGATAGCCGACGCCGCGGACGGTCTCGAGGTTGTGGCGGCCAAAAGGCGTGTCGACCTTCGCGCGAAGATAGCGAACGTACTGGTCGACGACGTTGGACGTTCCCTCATAGGCGAAGTCCCACACGGCATCGATGATCTGCGATCGGGTCAGCACCGCGCCTGCATGGCGTAGGAACAACTCGAGGAGTGAGAACTCCTTCGGCGAGAGCGCCAGCTCTGTCTGGCCACGCCAAGCGCGACGAGCCGCCGGGTCGAGCCGGATGTCGTCGCTGACGACCACGGTCGGCCGGGGACGATCGTCGCGTCGGGTCATGGCTCGCAGGCGCGCCGAGAGCTCCAAGAAGCTGAACGGCTTGACGAGGTAGTCGTCGGCCCCGACGTCGAGCCCCCGGACGCGGTCGCCCACTTCGTCGCGCGCCGTCAGCATCAGGACCGGCGTCCACACGCCCGCCTCGCGAAGTCGCCGGCAAACCTCGAATCCGTCGAAGCCGGGAAGCATCACGTCCAGCACGACGGCACCGTAGGGGAACTCGGACGCCATCCAGAGCCCGTTCGGGCCGTCGTCGGCCACGTCTACGGCATGCCCTTCTTCCTCGAGGCCCCGCTTGAGCAGGCTCGCCATCCGGAGGTCGTCCTCAACGACCAGTACTCGCATCGCCCCAGGTTAGGGGGGCCAGATGTGAAAACGATGAGAGTCCGGAGCAGGGGCGTTCGATGTGAATGCTCACACCGAACTCTCACGGAGCATTCACGAGCAGAAGCGCATAGTGACCACCAGCCCGCCCACTTGGGGGACACAGCGAAAGGAACCCACCGATGCACGACCAGGAACCGCACGAAAAGGCCGGCTGGCGACGACTCGTCCACGCGCCGAGCCCCGACGAGGCCGCGCTGCAGCGCTCGCCGCGCTCACCGCGAGCGAGAGGTCTCAAGCAGGTACGACGCTGGTCCAACTGGTCGCTTGCCGCCCTGTTCGTGGGCACGGGCACCACAACGGTGGCCCTGGCACGAACTATCCCAGTGCACACCGCACCTGCCGCATCCACAGCGTCGGTGGCACCGAGCACCAACTCGCCCGCACCGGTCACCGCCGGCACTCCGCCGCCGAGCGGGTCGACGCCCGTGGCAGCGACCAGCGCATCGGGTGTTGCGACGACGGCGAACCCTCCGACTGGGACTCGTGCGACGACGCCGGTCACCGCCCAGCCTCGGACGTTCTCGGGTGGCGATTCGTGATAACGCCCGGCCAAACCCAAACCCAAACCCAAACCCAAACCCAAACCCAAACCCAAACCCAAACCCAAACCCAAACCCAAACCCAAACCCAAACCCAGGCCTCGGTCGCGTGGCGCAGAGTGCCTGGCGACACCGGGCCCCTCTCCATCGCCGAGCGCACTGCCCTGGGAACCACTGCTCGTATGGCGATCTGGCCGCCCGATCGTCTCGGCGATGCTCAGGCTGCTGTGGACACAGTGCTCGAGGCGCTTGATCACCAAGCCAGTCGCTTCCGGAGGGATTCGGAGCTGTCCCAGATCCACCGCGCCGAGGGTGGCACTTTCCTGGTGAGCCCGGGCCTGGCCGAAGCGCTCGACGCTGCACTCCGAGCGGCACGTTGGACCGACGGGTTTGTCGATCCGACCGTGGGCCACGCGTTGGCAGCGCTCGGTTACGATCGAGACTTCGCCGACCTCCCCTCGACTGTGGACGCTGCGCTCGGAGCTCATAGCCCGGCACCCGGCTGGTCAGTCGTGCAGCTCAGCGGTCGGCTCCTCGACCTACCGAGGGGCGTCTCACTCGATCTTGGTGCGACGGCCAAGGGGCTCGGCTCAGATCGTTGCGCGCGGGCGGCCTTTGCGGCCACGGGATCAACCGGTGGCGTCCTCGTTAGTCTCGGTGGCGACATCGCCGTGGCCGGGCGTGCTCCCATCGATGGCTGGCCGGTTATCGTCATCGAAGACCCGCACCAGCCGGACCGGTCCCCCGGCCAGATCGTTCGCATCAGGGAGGGCGGGGTCGCCACATCGTCGGTTGCCTGTCGGCGCTGGCGCCGAGGTGGGCGCGACCTGCACCACATTGTCGATGCCCGGACCGGGTTGCCGGCCGAAGGCCCGTGGCGGACGGCGACCGTCGCCGCCCGAACCTGCGTCGCGGCCAACGCCGCATCGACCGCCGTGATCGCCGGCGGCGCAGCGGCGGAACGGTGGCTGCGCCAGGTTGGGTTGCCGGCCCGGCTTGTCGCCAACGACGGCACCACCCACCTGCTCGGGTCGTGGCCCGAAGGCGAACAGGGCATGCTCGAGATCTCCCCAGACGCCGAGACCGGTGTCGACGTCCAACCGGCCTGGAGCGGGTCATGAGCGCCCTGGCGATTGCCTCCACAGGCACACCGTGGATGTGGCTCGTCTCACGCGGCAGCGGTCTGGCGCTCCTCGTGTGCCTGAGCGCCGTGTTCGTGCTCGGCGTGGCCACCCGCCAGGGATCGGCGCCACGCGCCTGGGCGCGCTTTGTCGTGGCGGAATTGCACCGGACTCTTGCCCTATTCGCCTCGGCATTCCTAGGTCTTCATGTGGCCACCGCCATCCTCGATCCCTACGTCTCAATTGGCTGGTGGGCCGCGGTGCTGCCATTTGCCTCGCACTATCGGGCCGCGGCCATCGGCATGGGGGCGCTGGCCGTCGATCTCGGAGGCGCCATCCTTGTGACCAGCCTGGTGCGCAAGCACATCGGCTATCGGCTCTGGCGGGCGGTGCACTGGACGGCGTACCTCGCGCTCCCGGTGGCGTTCGTCCACGCTTTCACCGCCGGCAGCGACATGGGCATCTGGTGGGTCGCCGCCACGGTCTGGGGGTCGGCGGCGGCGGTGGCGGTCGCCCTCCTGGCTCGAGTCCTGGGACGGATCCGCGGCCCCGATAATCGGGTTGCGGCGGGCGCCTCACGAGGTGTGGACCGCGACCCGATGAGGAGCGCAGCATGACGGCGAACGTGCTCGTCCGTGACTCCCGTCGATCGGGCTGCGGCCCCGCCTGTCGGCCCGGGCGGCTCTTGCCGTGCGGTCTCGCGGAGAGCCCCAGCCTCGGTGAGCACCTCGCCCGGCACGGCTCCCTCCCCGACGGGCGCCGGAAGGAGTCGTGGCGGCTGGCGACGTCGTCGGCGATCAGGGAGGCGGGTCTTGTGGGCCGCGGCGGCGCGGCGTTTCCTACCGGCCGGAAGCTCGACGCGGTTCGATCAGCGCGTGGAAGGGCGGTGGTCATCGCCAACGGAACCGAAGGCGAGCCGGCAAGCCGCAAGGATCGGGTCTTGCTGTCCCGGGCACCGCATCTCGTTCTCGATGGGGCGTCGGTCGCCGCCGACCTGGTGAGCGCGGCAGAGGTCGTGGCTGTGGTGCATCCTGACGCTCGCCGCTCTGTCGACGCCGCCGTCGCTGAACGGGGAGCGGCCGGAGTCGATCGCGTGCCCATCCGGGTGGTGACGGCGGCCGACCGTTTCGTGGCCGGGGAGGCGAGCGCCGTGGTCAACTGGGTGCAGCGCGGGACGCCAGTTCCCCGGGGCAAGCCGCCGAGGATGAGCGAGCACGGTCTAA